>JAMOMM010000402.1 GCA_027067085.1 Hyphomicrobiales bacterium | reverse complement strand
GTCAATGTGTATTCTTATCGCCAACCAACGTTGGTTAAGCCCTTGTTTGATGCGTTCACTAACAACACGGGTATCAAGGTCAATGTGCTTTTTGCTAAGAAGGGGTTAGTCGAGCGTATCAATATAGAGGGCAAACGAAGCCCTGCCGATTTGATTTTTGCCGTTGATGTTGGACACTTAGCTGGTGCTGCTTCAAAAGGTGTTACGCAGCGTGTTTCAGTGCCAAATATTGATCGAAACATTCCTGCAGCATACCGTGATAAAGACGGTCATTGGTTTGGTCTCACCACACGGGCGCGCATTGCTTATGCCTCGCGTAGCCGGGTGAAACAAGATTCAATTACCTATGAGGAGTTGGCCGACCCGAAGTGGAAGGGTAAATTGTGTATTCGCTCTGGCCAGCATGTTTATAATATTGGCATGATTGCTTCTATGATCGCGCATGACGGGGAAGAGAAAACCAAAGCGTGGCTGGAAGGCTTTAAAAACAACCTTGCTCGCAAGCCAGCGGGTAATGATCGCGCTCAAGTTAAAGCGGTTTATTCAGGTCAATGTGATATTGCTATCGGCAATACCTATTACATGGGCAAAATGGAAACCAATGATAAGCACCCTGAGCAGAAAGAATGGGCAAAATCAGTAAAACTGCTGTTTCCAAATAGCAATGGACGCGGCACCCATGTGAACATTTCTGGTGTGGCTCTTGCTAAGTATGCACCACATAAGGCCGATGCAATTAAATTAATGACGTTTTTAGCCTCCGATGAGGGGCAGAAGCTTTATGCAAGTGCGGTTTTTGAATACCCGGTAAAACCAGGTGTTGCTTGGTCTGAACGAACAAAAAGTTGGGGCACGTTTAAACCTGATGGCCTGCCGTTGAATGATATTGTAAAATATCGCAAGCGGGCATCTGAGTTGGTTGACATTGTTGGCTTTAATAACGGGCCTGCATCGTAAGCTTTTCAACTCGATAAACGATGAAAACCCAGCATTGAGCACCCAAACCAATGCTGGGTTTTTTATGCCATACGTTCGCGATTATGTGGTTCGTTTAAATCTAATTGTGGACCAAGAGGGACAACGCGCGAAGGATTGACGGTTTCATGGCTGCCATAATGGTATGTGTAAAACTACATATTGGCTTGCAAAGAATTGATGAGGCGTTGGGATTGGCGCGTGCAATTGCGGTTGACCATCCATAATAAAACTTTGCCCAAATCTTTTTCTTTGATCCACTGTGGTAACACGTGCAGATTAAAACGGCGGGGTTGTTTGTCAATTTTCATGACAATTAAAATACCGTCTTTGATGAACTCGCTTGGAAGTTTCATTTGATAAGTATTTTGTTTCCATAAAACGCCCGTACGTTTGGCATCTTGACTACGAAGATCAATATTTATGGTTTGGCTGGGGTTGTCGCGCCATAAAAATACATCTTTAGAGCGGACGCAACGATGACCTGAACTATCGACATTCATAAACCAAAAGTCATTGGCCATATCTATGGCAGTTGCCCCCTCTGACCCAGGAACGACCATGCGCGAGGCCCCTATAACAGCAGTGCGGTTACTGTCCTTTGTAACCAGTTTGGTAATTTTCGTTAGTGTGGAAGGCCAATCCTTAATACTGGAC
>JAMOMM010000401.1 GCA_027067085.1 Hyphomicrobiales bacterium | reverse complement strand
CGTACCGACATATCAACCACAGCATCGGCATCGGGAATGGTTTCGCGTAACAAGTCTTCGCCCGTCACGCCCACTTCAATGGTTCCATCCATCAATGATTGGGCAATTTCACCTGCTGATAAGAACGCCACTTCTGCATTTTCAATCCCAGAAATTTTGCCCTGATAACCGCGCGCTGACCCAATCCGCGAAATTTCATAACCCGCCGCCGCAAAAAGATCTTGCGCCTTTTCCATCAGTCTGCCTTTTGAGGGCAGGGCAATAGTGAGTGTTTTGCTGGCCTTTTCTCTCATCTGTTTTGTCTCTCTACCGCATCCAGTAAACGCTCACCATAAATGGCGCAGCCAACGGCTGGCACGGATACGCATTTGCCAATATCAGCAATTAAATCATCATAACGGCCGCCACCAGCAATCACCAATGGTGCGCCATTATCGTCCACCTCAATTTGAAATACAAAGCCCGTGTAGTATTCAAGAGAACGGCCAAACTCAGCGGCAAAACTAATCGAGCCGTTTTTCACGGTGCCGATGTCAAATAAATCAAACCGCTTGGAAAGGTTTGTGCAAGAGCGCGCAAACGCATCATCACCATGCAAATCCAATTTGCTCAATTGCCCCATAATTGTATCAAGCGGTCCGTGAATATTTAAGTAGGCATTGATTATGTCTGCAATGTCGCTGGACAAAGGCATCGCGTTTTTATCGCTGGCTTTTTCGGCTAAACGCCGCGCGATGTCATCACCCGAACGCCCTGGCACTAAAGCCCAATTGTTTTCATCAAGCACGCTTTCAACGGCCGCGTTGGCATCGTTATCACCTGCGGCCAGTGTTGCTACCAAATCATCGCTAGACGTGTTGGCAAAGGGTTGTTGGCCTGTTAGATGGCGCAGCAATTTATGAAATGCTAAGGGTCGCCAAAATTCATGGGCCAAACGCCGCCGCCACCGATCTGGCATGTCCATGGCCGATAGGAGTGAGCGAAATAAACCAAGGTCGCCAATGCGAACGGTGTAATTTGTTAGGCCAGCTTTTTCCATTGCCGCAATCGTCAGATTGAAAATTTCAGCTTCGGCGTTTTGGGCATTGTCAGCGCCAAACCATTCCAGCCCCAATTGGCCAAACTCGCGTGGGTGACCTGTGGAGGCATTGGCGCTTGTGTGGCGAAAGGCTGGGCCGTTGTAGCAATAGCGCGCTTGACTTTGCGGCGTTGTTGCTGTTGCAAGGTGATAGCGGCATGTCGGCACTGTAATGTCTGGGCGCAAGCACAGCTCATTGCCCTCAGGATCAGAAAAAACATACGTGCGCGAACGCAAATCTTCACCCGTGCGCTCTAAAAAAACATCGGCAGGTTGAATGATTTCAGGCTCAATATATTCATGACCCGCCGTTTCAAACAACGCCATAAGCTGCTCGTTTTGCACCGCAAGTTTGGTGCGATATGCGCAAGATTTACCGGGCATTGGCTGGTTCCTCTATTCTTCCAATACCTATGGCGTCATTCCAGCGAAAGCTGGAATCCAATAACCCTGCCTGCAGCACCCCTGTTACCTGCGTAATGGATTCCAGCTTTCGCTGGAATGACGAGTAAGAGATAAAACTCATGCCTCATCCCCTTTAATCCGCTCAAGCAA
>JAMOMM010000400.1 GCA_027067085.1 Hyphomicrobiales bacterium | reverse complement strand
AAACTATTATTGACTTTCTACTTCGTCCAAGCCCCTATTTTGCCCAAGCCCTATTTTGTCCAGGTCCTATTTTGTCCAAGTTTGACTTTTACAAATCAAACCAGCGAGCGCACAGCCAGAAAGACTCATATTGCGAGCGCTATTGACCTTAATTTTGCCCGTGTAAACTTTACCATCATTTGGGTTGTAAAGCTTTCCTGTATACTTGCCATTAGAGCCCTTCATGCCCCAAATCATACGAACGCCAACCATTTTGCGAGATCGTAGTGCTTTGTTTGGGTTGTGGGTATCACGTGCCTTCGTGCCGCCAATAACCTTGCCACAATAAGATCCACCGCATTTATACATTTTAACTTTCCAGCCTGCCGGTGTGCGCCAAACCCCATTAACGCTGGCTGCTTGAGCCGTGCTGGCCAACGCCATGGCACCAAAAGCTGTTGCCGTTGCAATCATCAAAATTTTTTTCATTTTGTATTCCTCCCATTTATAACCAACTTATCGTTGCGCATTTCTACGTCAAATTAAAGTATATTTTTTGATACAAAATTTTTTACTTCCCTTTTAAATTTGTATCGCTTTATAGTTGCCCCAAGAGGGAACAAAACTATGACAGACAATAATGCCGCGGTAGATTCCGCACAAAAACTTGCAACACGCTGCGCCAAAAAAATGTTTGAACTGGATCAAGCCACGCAAGACCTTGGAATGAGCATTGACAGTGTCTCGCCAGGATCAGCAACATTATCGATGACCGTTACTGAAAAAATGCTCAATGGTCATAAAACCTGCCACGGTGGATACATTTTCACACTGGCCGATAGCGCTTTTGCCTTTGCCTGCAACACCTACAATAAAGTAACGGTCGCTGCAGCAGCTGACATTTCATTTTTAATGCCCGTCAAACTTGGTGAAACCCTAACAGCGACCGCAGTTGAAAAACATCGCGCAGGCCGTTCTGGCGTTTACGATGTCACCGTCACAAACACACAAAACCAAACAATTGCCCTGTTTCGCGGCAAATCCCGAACTATTTCAGATAAAGGACCACTCGATGTCTAAACTGTCAGCCGCACAACTGGCCGCACCAAAGCAAACGCTAGACCCAATTGAAACCGCTAGCCGTGATGAAATTTCTGCACTGCAACTCAAGCGTTTAAAGTGGTCGCTCAAACATGCCTACGATAATGTGCCCCACTACAAAAAGGCTTTTGACGATAAAGGCGTTCACCCTGACGATCTCAAAACTCTTTCAGATCTCTCAAAGTTCCCCTTCACCCTAAAAACCGATTTACGCGACAATTACCCGTTTGATATGTTTGCCGTCCCACAAGACCAGTTAGTTCGCATTCACGCCTCATCAGGCACAACGGGCAAACCAACGGTTGTTGGCTATACGAAAAACGACATTGATATGTGGTCAGATGTGGTTGCCCGCTCCATGCGCGCATCGGGCGTTCGCAAAGGCGATGTTGTTCACATTGCATATGGTTACGGGCTGTTCACAGGCGGCCTTGGCGCGCATTATGGCGCAGAAAAACTGGGCTGCACCGTCATTCCCGTTTCAGGAGGCATGACCGCAAGGCAAGTCCAATTACTGGTAGACTTCAAACCACGCGCCATCATGGTCACGCCATCTTATCTACTCAATATTTTAGACTCGATGGAAAAGCAAAACATCTCACCTGACGACCTTGCCCTTGAAATTGGTATCTTTGGTGCCGAACCATGGACCAACGAAATGCGCACCCAAATTGAACAACGCAGCGATATTCATGCGGTGGATATTTATGGCCTTTCAGAAGTCATTGGCCCCGGTGTTGCCAACGAGTGCATCGAAACCAAAGACGGTTTGCATGTTTGGGAAGATCACTTTTATCCTGAAATTATCGATACTGAAACGGGTGAAGTTTTGCCCGATGGAGAATTTGGCGAACTGGTTTTTACGTCCCTCACCAAAGAAGCCTTTCCCATCATTCGCTATCGCACCCGTGACCTCACCCGGCTTCTCCCTGGCACAGCGCGCTCTATGCGGCGCATTGAGAAAATTACAGGCCGTTCAGATGACATGCTGATTATTCGCGGCGTGAACCTTTTCCCAACTCAGATTGAGGAAATCCTAGTTTCAATGAAAGGCCTATCACCTCATTATCAATTAGAACTTCTCAAAAAAGGTAATATGGATGCGATCAAAGTTCATTGCGAACGCACCCCCTCTGCCACTCCAGATGAAGCCAGCAAAGCAGCTCATATTCTGGCCAAAACAATTAAAAATACTATTGGTGTCACCATAGAACCTGTTTTACATGAACCCGAAGGAATTGCCCGTTCAGAAGGCAAAGCTCAACGTGTAATAGACAACAGGTAATTCCATTTATGCCCGCAAGTCCATCAACCCCGCAACAACTTCTAGAAAAAATTGACCCACGTGCGGGGCCTTTAATCATCACAGTATTTGGTGACACCATCAAACCGCGCGGGGAAAAAATTTGGCTCGGAGACTTAATCAATCTCATGCAGCCCTTTGGCTTATCCGAGCGTTTGGTCCGTACTGGTGTTTATCGCTTGAGCCAAGAACATTGGTTGGCTTCCAAACAAATTGGACGACGAAGCTATTATGAAATAACCAGCGATGGCCTAACCACCTTTGCTCACGCCACCTCTCGCATTTATGCGTTAGCCCCGCGCCCTTGGGATGGTAAGTGGTTGTTGGTACAGGCCCTGCCTAACGCCAGCGCCGAACATCGAAAAGCTTTGCGGCAGGTGTTGACGTGGCGCGGCTTTGGCCAACTATCGCCTACCCTTCTCATAAAGCCTGGTGTCAGCCCAAAAGCCACCAGCCAATTGCTGGCATCAGAAAAGCTGTCTTCATACGTTGGCTTATTCACAAGTGACCTTGATAAATTTAGCGATCCCCTGACCATTGCTAAAAACAGTTGGGCATTAAAAGAGTTTTCGCAATCTTACGATCAACTAATAGCCGACTTCTCGCAAGTTGATGAACATTTTTGCAAAACACAAGAAGACGCTTTCCTAGTGCGGTCTTTGCTCATTCATCAATACCGCCGCATCTTATTGAAAGATCCCCAGTTACCAGCCCAATTACTCCCAAAAAATTGGGCAGGTAACAAGGCACGTCACCGCGTTGCCGAACTCTATAAACTTTTAACACCCCAAGCCGATCTTTATATTGAACGCCATACCATTGATAAAGATGGAACCCCCTACCCCGTTCCTCAAGATTACACTGACCGTTTTGCCGCATCCTAACTTGTGGCAAGAGCTTGCACAACTTGAGATATTATGACACTATAACAACATGATACGTGTATTTCTCGGCCTAATACTCTCAATAATCATTTCCACCTCTGCTTTTGCTGGTGACACAGCAGAACGCAATATCATTGGCTTTTCGCCAGACGGGGTTTGGTTTGCCTTTGAAGAGTATGGATCATCAGACGGTACGGGCGCACCTTATGCCAATATTTACATCATCAATATCAACAAAGACACGTGGGCCAAAGGTACACCGATTAGAGTAACCTTTGGCGAAGAGGTTGCCCCTATTTCACGGGCGCGCAATGCGGCCATGGAAAGAGCCAAACCAATTCTAGATGAATTGAAGATCACAGAACCAGGGGTTTTATTGGTATCAAAACCGGTAACAGAAATTTCTGCAAACCCGCGCCGCGTTGATTTTTATCGCCACATGAATTTGCGGACACCCGACAAAAAACTTTCCTACGTTCTAAAAGAAATCGACTTTCCACTTAGTGAGCGGTGCAAATCTTTTGGTTTAGAAAAGGAAAAAGGCTTTTCACTATCCATTACCAGAGGTGGAGCCCCCCTTGCAGAAGTTTACAAAGACAAAACCGTACCTGCCACCCGCTTTTGCCCGCTCAGATATTCGATCTCCGATGTCATAGAATTTAATGTGCCATCAGGCCCAACCCAGCACATCATTTTGGTGCACAGGTTTTCGCGTGGCTTTGAAGGCCCCGATTCGCGTTTCATCGCTGTCCCCGTCACAATCAAGTAGTTCCTTTTCTCGAAAACAGCGGGTTAAATCTTCAAAGCGTTTCGGGTTACCCTTGTCCACTCATCAAAATTTCAAAAACTTTGCCGTAGAATGTTTAGAAGTTTTGAAATTAGGCGTTTAAAAAGGGGTGAAAGTTAGATCTCGAATATGAATAGGGTATGACAATAATGCACATTACAGATGCCAAGATTGATCTAAACGGTCGAGCCATTGCTGACGGAACCATTCAATTTCCTCCGTCAAAGAACAACATTTTTATTGCTCCTGATACAAACAATCTTGTATTAGACTTCGAGCAAGGTATGTGCCGAATTCAAGCCGCATCAGTGCATCGTGACGATACTACAGGTTTTTTCACACCCGAGCCTACGGGCCCTACGCTGCATCTACCAGTCCCCATTTCACAAACTCTACAAAGAGCACTGCGCTACTCACAATCAGGACCAGTAACTACTACAGTAAATAATCACTCTGGCTTTTTGCGATTAGGCACAGCATCGCAGGAGTGTTGGGATCAACGATTGTCGAATTGGAAAATTGTGGCGGAACGGCGAAATGGCCATCTTAAAGTCAAGGTATTTGCTGACCTTCACGATCTTACTCCAGCCAACGACAAATGGGCCATCGCTCACCAACCAATTCAATATTGGCATAAGAATGATACGGCCACCGAAAAATTGCAGGTAAATTTTACAGTCGATCTAATGACTAGAGAGTTATTGTTTGATTCTAGTGAGTTGATTTATGGAACCCATAAACCGTCTCCAAGTTCAGATAAATTGACAGAGCTAGATCAATTCAATGACGATAAGACCGCTCTTAATCTAAGAAACACCATGATCACAACTCTGGGCGACTTAATCTGTATAGGAGATCGGCACCCATTTGTTAAAGTAAGTCGAAGTAGTAATAACCTATATCCAAGCATTGCAATTTCCAGACTTGCCAGCGTAAAACTTAACGAATTTGGATTCGTTGTAGAAGGGCGCGAAATCGACCCACGAGTCGTATTGAAATGCATTAGCTTAGACCAAGTATCCAAAATCCTTCAGTTCACTAACGCCTATACGGTTAAGTATGAGAATGGAAATTTTGGTCGGGTCGCTCCTGTTGGTGCAGAACGTTGGGATTATGAGTCTGGCTACACACCTGACCGACAAATACGAAAAGCCTATTTGAAATTCAGCTTGGTTAAAGGTGGTCTAAGAGTCGAATATGACCTTTCTTGTTCAAGTTTGCATATTGTGGGACACATTCGCGGTTGGTACAAAGACGCATTCACAATTCCATGGGAAGCATTGGTAATCCACTACCCAATAATTGGAAAAAAATTGAACCAGTTTACAAATTAGATGCATCTCCATTGATACTATTATCTTTGGAGAAAAATTCCTCGCGTCCTGAATGCATTTGACGCCAACAATACACCATAAATCGATGTTGATTTTGTATGCAACCTATGCTTGTTCGAGCCCATTGAAATGTCAAACACGAAAAGCTTTTGAAAAAACCTTAAATTTCGCCCCCTACAGCCCTCTTCACATGTTTGACGCATTGAGATCACGTTTTAAGTCTGCTACAGGCTTGCTCAACAATTCCACGCGTTCCCAATCAACAAAAGTAGAACGCTCCACTTACCTTGTGAAACGAAAGAGCATCCCATGATCCCTCGTTATTCCAACGAAGAAATGACCGCCATTTGGTCTCCTGAAGCAAAGTTCCGTATCTGGTTTGAAATTGAAGCCCATGCAGCTGATGCCCAAGCCAACCTTGGTGTCATTCCAAAAGAAGCTGCAAAAGTGGTTTGGGAAAAGGGCAACGCAGCAACCTTTGATGTCGAGCGCATCGACGCGATCGAAGCTGAAGTGAAACACGATGTTATCGCTTTCCTCACGCACCTATCTGAAATTGTCGGACCAGAAGCCCGCTTTGTTCACCAGGGCATGACTTCATCTGATGTGCTTGATACGTGTTTTAATGTCCAGCTGGTTAATGCCGCTGACCTGTTGCTTAAAGACATGGACAAATTGCTCGCCGCCCTTAAAAAGCGCGCCCTTGAACACAAAGATGATGTTTGCATCGGCCGTAGTCACGCTATTCATGCCGAACCAACAACCTTTGGCCTAAAACTGGCTCAAGCCTATGTTGAATTTGAACGTAACAAAAAACGCTTAGAGATCGCCCGCGAAGAAATCGCCACCTGTGCTATTTCAGGCGCGGTTGGTACGTTCGCCAATATCGACCCATCCGTTGAAGCCCACGTTGCAGAAAAACTTGGCCTTGCGATTGAACCTGTTTCAACCCAAGTTATCCCGCGTGATCGTCACGCCATGTTCTTTGCTGTGCTTGGTGTTGTCGCCTCTTCAATCGAGCGTTTGGCAACAGAAATTCGCCACCTGCAACGCACCGAAGTTTTGGAAGTTGAAGAGTTTTTCTCTAAGGGCCAAAAGGGCTCAAGCGCCATGCCTCACAAGCGCAACCCAATTTTGACCGAGAACTTAACAGGCCTTGCCCGTTTGGTTCGCTCTAGCGTTTACCCAGCAATGGAAAATGTCGCCCTTTGGCACGAACGTGACATCTCACATTCATCTGTTGAGCGCGGCATTGGCCCAGATGCTACAGTTCATCTTGATTTTGCCCTTCGTCGTTTGACAGGCGTTATCGACAAATTGTTGGTTTATCCTGAAAACATGGAAAACAACATGAACCGTTTGGGTGGTCTCATCCATTCACAACGCGTCTTGCTTGCCCTGACCCAAAACGGTGTTGACCGTGAAAGCGCTTACCGTTTGGTACAACGCAACGCCATGCCAGTTTGGCGCGGTGAAGGCAACTTCCTTGATCTGCTCAAAGCTGATGAAGAAGTCAAAGCAGCCCTTAGCGATGCCGATCTCGAAGCCCTATTCAACCTCGACTACCATACCAAACACGTCGACACTATTTTCAACCGCGTTTTCGGCTAAGTTGAAGCGACTTCTCATAGCCTCCTCATTATCGGCCTTGTACCGATAATGAGGAAGCGGGGTCAATTCTAAGTCAAAACCATTAGATTGCATTTGACCAAAGCCCTTAGACTGGCTTTAGACAATTTAAGATACAATCTCTCCAAACATAAAGTTTGGGGAGATTTTTTATGAGTAACCAACGCGTCGCCGTGCTGATTGATGCCGATAACATTCCAGCTAGTTTGTGCGATGAAGCACTAAGAAAATGTGAGGCGTTGGGCAACATTACAATCAAAAGAGCTTATGGCGATTTTACTAACTCCACAGCAGCTAGCTGGAGAAAAAGCAATGCTAAGCACGCAATAGTACCTATGCAAAACAACAATCTCACCAAAGGTAAAAACGCAGCCGATATTGCACTCGTCATTGATGCGATGGATTTCTTGCACAACAATCAAGTCGATATTTTTTGTATTGTTTCATCAGATTCTGACTTTACCCGATTAGCAACTCGTTTGCGCGAATGTGGCAGAGAAATATATGGGTATGGTGAAAAGAACAAATCGGTGGCTGAGTTTATTTCTGCGTGCAAGGAATACTCTTTTCTTTCAGTGCCGAGAAAAACGATAACAAAAAAAAGATGGCACAGCATCTGCAGTCAAGAAGCAAAAAACTTAGAAGCTAAAAAATCGAAACCCTACTGTAAAGCTCTAGAGTTCATTCTAAAAGAATTGGAAAAAGAAAACATTAGTTCAAGGGGGATTACTCTGAATGACTTTGGAAAAATTATTAAAGCGAATAACCCCAACCTGAAATATTCTGATTATGGTGGAAAAACCTTGAAACAAGTTATTCTGCTTGTGGAAGAAGCAAAACTAGTCACCTTAAACAAAGACACAAATCTATTAATGCTTGCACAGCTCCCTATCGCCTAGCCACCGCATTGCCACTAATCTCGCGTGCCAGTTTTTTACGGATTGCCCGCGCAAAGTCTTCATAGCCCTTGGCTTCCATCAAAAAAGCCCCTTCCCCACCAACCACGTTTTCAGCATAAAACTGTGCCAAATCAAAATCGGCCAATACGCCAAAGTCAGATTCTTTACCGAAAATCACCAAACCATTGATGGTGA
>JAMOMM010000399.1 GCA_027067085.1 Hyphomicrobiales bacterium | reverse complement strand
ACCTGCTGTCTTGGTTTCTTCAACCCACTTTTTAAAATCGACATCAGACACAACACGAACTTCAATCGGCATGAACGCATGGTCCTTGCCGCAGATCTCAGAACACTGACCATAGTAAACGCCCGTTTTATCAGCTTTGAACCAAAGTTCGTTCAAGCGACCTGGGATCGCATCAACCTTGGCGCCAAATGACGGCACTGTCCAAGCGTGAATAACGTCAGCGCCAGTTACGATGACTTTCACAACTTTATTCACAGGAACAACAA
This sequence comes from Hyphomicrobiales bacterium, assembly GCA_027067085.1. Lineage (GTDB taxonomy): Bacteria > Pseudomonadota > Alphaproteobacteria > Rhizobiales > Aestuariivirgaceae > JALWJW01. The sequence goes on along the minus strand of JAMOMM010000399.1, from coordinate 7,854 downwards.
CAGCATTATCAGTAGCGAGCAAACGAGGATCGCCCTCTTTGCGCTCTTCATCAGATTTCATAAGAGCATCAAAGCTAATTGCTTCATCATCAGAGGTTTTATATTCTGGATACTCATAGCCCCAATACCACTGATTGCCCGTTGCTTTAATTGTCAAATCAGCTTTTGGAATATCGCGTTGCAAATAAAGCAAACGGAACGAAGGGATGGCAATACCAACCAAAATCAAAATCGGTACGACAGTCCAAACAAACTCAATCATTGTGTTGTGCGTTGTTTTAGATGGCGTTGGATTTTTCTTTTCACCAAAGCGATACGACACATAAAGCAGCAGCACGCCAACAAAAATAGTAATGATTGTTATAATCCACATCAGTAAATTATTTAGTTCATGAATCCCATACATTGATGGAGATGCAGCCTGCTGCAAACCAAGCTGCCAATCTACAGGTTGGCCCAAGCCACCTGCGGTCGCTGCCCCGCCAGAAATTACCGCACTAGTTAGTATAGTAGAAATTGCGATTGAACTCGCTTTCAGGAAACGCATAACGCTCCTACCCTCCTCATTTGAAACGACCCGTCTGCGCCAAACCAAACACAGATTAGAATTCTTATTATTGCTAATTTTCTCAAAATTGATTCCCAAGAAATTAAGGTTAAATTAGCCCTTATGCCACATTTGAACCATACTTTCCTTGTTCTGGCAACAGCTGAAGTGCGCGACAAAATTACACAAGCCTGTGAGTTTTGGGAGTTCTGCCGTATTTTTGCCTTTTCAATGGGGATAAGTTTTTATTGCTTAGGAAAAAGTATTCTCAAGCCATTGCTACAGAATCAAAAAACAGTCGTTTATCTAGTTTTGACGGCAGTTATTGTGACAAGGACAATTGACATAAGGGCCTAACCTTGGGATACGATTAGGATAAGAGAATCATCACCTGCCGCTAAAACGCAATTCAAGCGAGTAGGCATTACATCAAAAAGAAAACGGGAGAACACTCGTGATTTCAAGTGTGTTTAATACCAATAAATTTTTCAACATTGTTTCTGACAATAAAAACAAAATTCTATTAGCGGGCGCTGTTGCGTTGCTAACAAGTGCATTGAGTGCAGAATCCTTTGCACAGCAAAAGCCAATACGCAAATTTGGCCCAGGTCAAAACAATGCGCCTGTTAAAGTTGGACCTCCCCAACCACAACAAGGGCCAAAGCCAACAATTATTTCGCGGCATGGAAAATGGGTTGTTCAGTGCGATACGTTGCCTAAAAGCGCCACACCAGAGCAAATTAAAAACCGTGGTTGCGCGGTTATTCAGATTGCCCAAAGTAAAAAGCAAAAAGGTGTTGGTGTTTCTTTGATTATCGGCAAGCTTACGCAAGGTGGCAAAACCGCAACAATGATGCGGGTTATGGCCCCGATTGGGGTTTTCCTTCCAACAGGTATTGCGCTTGAAATTGATGGCCAGGCCGTGGGTCGTGTACCATTCACACGTTGCCTACCACAAACATGTATGGCGTTTGCAGAAGCACGCAAAGAAACCCTAGCCAAAATGAGAAAAGGCCACAAAGGCAATTTTATTATTTATCAGGCCCCTGGGGTTGGTATTCCACTTGACCTTGACCTAACAGGTTTTACTGCTGCGATGACCGCTTTAGACAAAGCAATGAAATAATCCTGACAGTATTAAAACTGGATGATAAAATGACCAAAGATGTGTTTTTTGAGGACAGTGAACTTGATCGCGATCAAACACAAAAATTTGTTTCGCAAACTTTAAATGATTGCGATGATGGTGAACTGTTTTTAGAATTCACACAATCTGAGGCGTTGTCCTTTGATGATGGCCAATTAAAATCTGCTAATTTTAATACTCAGCAAGGTTTTGGATTGCGCGCTGTCGTTGGCGAAACAACCGCCTTTGCCCATTCAAACGAGTTATCGCAAGATGCTCTAAAGCGGGCAAGCGATAGTGTGGCAACGGTGCGCTCTGGCCACGGCGGCACTTTAGCAAACCACCCTGCCAGCACCAATCGGGCTTTGTATACAGATCAAAGCCCTGTTGATGCGGCAAACTTTGAAACCAAAGTTGAACTTATGCGAGCAGCAGATGAATATGCCCGTAGCCTTGATACAAACATTCGCCAAGTTTCATTGTCTTATGCAGGTGAATTGCAAAACGTAGAAATTATGCGGGCTGGTGATTTTTCACGGGCAGAACAGCGCCCGCTCATTCGCTTTAATGTTTCTATTATGATGGGCAATGGAGATCGTCAAGAAAGCGGCTCTTATGGTTTTGGCGGTCGCGGCACTTATGAAGACCTTATCTCTCCTGACAAATGGCAATTTGCTGTTCGTGAAGCTGTGCGACAAGCTGAAATTGCAATGGAATCAATCCCTGCACCCGCTGGTGAAATGGATGTGGTTTTAGGGGCTGGTTGGCCTGGTATCTTATTACACGAAGCCATTGGACATGGTCTTGAAGGCGATTTTAACCGCAAAGGCACCAGTGCTTTTGCTGGCCTGATGGGTGAGCGTATTGCCTCAAAAGGGGTAACTGTTGTCGATGATGGGACACTAGAACATCGTCGCGGCAGTTTAAGTTTTGATGATGAAGGCACACCCACATCATCAACCACGCTTATTGAAGATGGCATTTTGGTTGGCTTCATGCAGGACCGTTTAAATGCGCGCCTTATGGGCGTTGATCCCACGGGCAATGGCAGACGGCAATCTTATGCCCACGCACCGATGCCACGTATGACAAACACTTACATGCTTAATGGTGACCGAGAGCGTGAAGAGATTATCTCGTCGGTTAAAAACGGATTGTACGCCGTGTCATTTGGCGGTGGCCAAGTTGACATCACCAGCGGCCAATTTGTTTTCTCGTGCACCGAAGCTTATATGATTGAAGATGGAAAAATTGGCGCGCCCGTGAAAGGGGCGACAATTGTTGGCAACGGGGCAGATGCGCTCAAACGTATTTCCATGATTGGCAATGATATGGAACTTGACCCTGGGATTGGGACTTGTGGCAAACAAGGCCAAGGGGTGCCTGTCGGCGTGGGCCAACCAACTTTACGGCTTGATAAAATCACTGTTGGCGGCACTGCTGCATGATAGATATTTAACGAGCAATTTTTAGTGACGGCAACAAAAACAGCTCTCCTTAACCCTCAAACAAGTGCAAAATTTCTAACTGGTTCCATCGGGCGCCATGTGGTGGTTATGACTTTAACCAGTTCCATTGGCTTAATGGCAATGTTTCTGGTTGATTTTGCCGACCTGTACTTTCTCTCGTTACTAGGGAAAACTGAAATTACCGCTGCTATTGGGTATGCGGGCATGATTGCATTTTCCAGCTTATCAGTTTCCATCGGCGTTGCGATTGCGGGTACAGCACTTGTCGCACAAAACCTTGGGGCGGGGCGGCAAGCAGAGGCAAAACGCTACGCCACCAGCACGTTGTTGGTTTCAGTTGTCATTCCCATTTTTACCGCTATCATTATCTTAGTTTATGCCAATGAAATTTTGGGCTTTTTAGGCGCAAAAGGTGAAACCCAAGAGTTGGGCGCGCTTTATTTGCGCACCCTTAGTTTTGGCTTACCTTTGCTTGGCGCTGGGCTTTGCTCAAGCTTTATATTACGGGCCATTGGCGATGCCAAACGGGCAATGTATGTCACACTTACGGTTGCTATTGTTAATGGGGTCCTTGACCCTATTTTTATTTTTGGCTTTGATTTATCGGTACAAGGGGCAGCGATGGCGACAGTTTGCGCCGACATTGTGTCGTTGAGCATCGGCCTTTATGCCCTTAAAAGAATACATAACTTCCCTGCCCCATTAAATATTCGCCAAACACTGGGCGACCTAAGAGCCATTGCAAACATTGCGGTTCCTGCCAGCATCACCCAACTGGCAACCCCATTTGCCATTGGCTATCTCACATGGGCAACGTCGGTATTTGGCGATGAAGCCATTGCAGGCACGGCGATTGTCAATCGCTTAGTGCCAGTTGCCTTTGGTATCGTGTTTGCTCTTTCAGGTTCGGTTGGACCCATTGTTGGGCAAAATTTTGGGGCACAAAACTTTTCTCGTGTCCGTGAGACGTTGAACAAAGCAGTGTTGTTGACCGTTGTTTACATCTCTGCGGTTTCCTTGGTTTTATTTCTGGTCAAGGACCAAATTCCATTGTGGTTCAAAGCTCAGGGCGATGCCGTTACTTTGATTGTTTTGTTTTGTACTTACATCTCAATCACATGGATATTTGCAGGTATGCAGTTTGTCGCCCAAGCATCTTTTAATACGCTGGGTAAACCCACATGGTCGATGTGGTTAAATTGGGGAAAAGCCACCATTGGCACCATACCTTTTGTCATTGTTTCGACAAAAATTTGGGGCTTCCAAGGCATCCTGATTGGTTATTCTATCGGCAGTATTGTGTTTGGTATTATCGCTATTAGCGCTATATATCTTTATGTCGGCAAGTTAGAAAAACAAGCTGGCAATTGATTACGAGACTTTAAAGAGATAAATCCTTGGGAAATATTCTAGAAACAATCAAAGCCGCCAACGAAGGCAAGCTGATTGACGGGCTTGGCAAAGCCTGCGGTATATCAAAGGCACAGGCTAGCCATGCCCTTGATAAATTGGTGCCTGCGATCGCCAGTAAAATTTTGGCCAAAAGCGACAATGACCCCGATGACTATCAAGATTTAATCGATATTGTAGATGATGAAGAACAGGTCAACTACCTCACTAAACCTAGTTGGTCTTTTTCTATTGCTGCAATTGAAGATGGACAAGATATTTTAAGCCATTTGTTTGGATCTGTTTCGGACGCTATTGCCAACGAATTGCAACTTGACCATGATGATGCAACAAACGCTCGTTTAGCAAATTTTAGTGCTACGTTTTGTGTGGCAGCAATGGCCAGCCGCAATCAAGCTTTGTTTTTCACCAGCGAACCAGAAGATGATGAAGAACCTTCTGGCTTGTGGGCGATGCTCGTTGCAGCTTTGCTAAAAGGCTTGATGCAAAGCCTAACGCGAAAGCGGCCAAGGCGGCGGTATCGGCGGCGCACATATGGGCGCAAAAAAACCCGCAAACGCAGTTCAACACGCAAACGAAAATCAACCACAACGCGGCGACGGCGGCGGCGCAAAAAAACACCATCATTGAATGATTTGATTGGCGACCTGTTTCGTGGTTAAACTTAGCCTAGAGCGTTTCATGTTTTGTTTGAATCACAAACACTGCATAAAACGCAAGATTATCAATACCTTAAATATGTCGTTCTGGTTCAATCTAAACCAGAACGACTCTAGCACAATTTTATTCACCAAACTTTGGGGGCACCTGATATGGAACTACTCGACATTTTAAAACAAGCACAAGGCGGCAACTCTCTTGGCGCAATTGGTCAGCAATTTGGCCTTGATGACAGTCAAACAGCCGCAGCCGTTGAGCAGCTCGCTCCTGTAATCGCTGCAGGCTTGCGGCGCAACATGGCCCAATCTCCAGACAATGTAGCCTCCCTTATTCAAGCCCTGCAAAAGGGCGACCATGACCAATATTTAGACAACCCCGAGAGTTTACAGTTTAGTAATGTAGCAACCGATGGGAATGCGATTTTAGGTCATATTTTTGGTTCAAAAGATGTCAGCAGAGAAGTTGCAATGCGCGCCTCTGGGGCGAGTGGTATTGGCGGTTCGGTTATGAAAAAATTGATGCCAGTCATCGCGTCTATGGTCATTGGCTCGCTTACGAAAAAAATGATGGGTGGCGGAGCTACAACACGGCGCAGCGCACCAAGTTCACAAGGTGGTGGCGGTGCTTTAGGTGATATTTTAGGACAAGTTCTTGGCGGCGGGCGCTCTTCTGGTGCGGGAAGTTCGGGCGGCTTAGGTGGCGGATTGGGCGATATTTTAGGGCAAGTTCTTGGTGGTGGCAAAAGTTCACGCCAACAACCTGCACCGCGCAGTCCACAAAGTGGTGGTGGCCTTGATGACTTGCTTAACGATTTTCTTGGCGGTGACGATGAAACATCACCGAGCTCATCTGGCGGGCGCGGTTATAATGAAGAAGTCGTGACACGCTCACGCTCAACATTAGATGACTTTCTTGGCGGTGGCTCATCAAACGGTCGCGCGGCTGATGATCTGTTGGGTTCAGTGGATGACTTTATTCGTCGAATGTAAAAGCCTGCTTCTAGAGCGTTTCATGTTTTGTTTGTTGCGCAAACACTGCATGAAACGCAAGATTATCAATACCTTAAGTTGGTCGGTCTGGTTCAATTTAAACCAGACCGACTCTAAACACAGTCTTATTGCCCCTGCTTTGTTTTATTCCTGTTGTCTTTCCTCATCATCGGGTTGTCCCGACAATGAGGGAATGACTGGGCGTGTTTAAATTTAGCGATACTGACGCATGTGCATGCCTTCAAAAATGCGCTTTGCCCAATGCAGGATACGCATGTTTGGCAACATGATTGAGCGTTTTGGAGAACGGAAAACCAGTGAGCCTTTATCTCCACTATCGACAATGCAGATCAGTTCGGTTTTGAATTTTTCTTTCGCTACGCCGCCCGATAGTTCATCAAACAGGTTTTGCGCGCCAGCCCGTGCTTGCAGTTCAGCCATATGAGCTTGCTTTGGCATCCAGCCGGGTCCTGGATATGAGCCTGAATCACCTGCCACATAAACATGTTGCATGCCTTCAACCTGACACATCTCATTGGCTTTAATCATGCCACCTTCTGACAGCGGCAAATTTGTGCCAGCAAACCATTTGTTTCCCGTCATGCCCGGCATAAACAAAATTAAATCGGCGCGAAACTCACCGCCCTCTGTTACCACTTTATCTGCTTCAAGTTTTTTCAACTTGTGGCCGATATGAATATCAATATTTTGCTTTTTCATACGACCCAATAAAGCACCAACAGCTTTTTCGCCTAAGCGAATGCCCGGTTTTGGCGCAGGGCAGAAAAATGCCACTTTAATATCATCGCGTCGCCCTTCAGCGCGCAGTTGTTTTTCAATGCCAAACAAAAATTCAAACATTGGCCCACCGCGCATGGCAGATGGCTCTTTGGGATTGCCAGAAAACCCAATGGCCACGGTGCTTCCCGCTTTTAAAGCTTTCAACCGATCGCGAATAGCTTCGGCAGACTTCACCCCTTCACATGGGGTGATCGCATGCTCAATGCCGGGAAGTTTTTTGATAAACCGTCCGCCACAAGCAATGACCAAGCCGTCATTTTCTACCTTACCATTTTCAGTGACAACAGTGCGGCCACCATCCTCAACGCCTGTGGCAGCGCCTTGATGAAATTTGATGTTGCGACGCTTGAAAAACGAGGCAAGCGGTATAACAATATCGCTGCCTTTTCGTTTGCCAGAAGGAATCCAAATCAAACTTGGCAGGTAGACAAACTCTGGTGTTTTGCCGACCATGGTTATTTCAGCAGAAGGATCAAGTTTACGATACTTTTCAGCCGCCGCTAAGCCAGCAAATCCAGTGCCAATAATCGTGATGCGTTTGGACATATTCAGCCTTTTAAAAAGAAAAATGAATATGTCCTATACAACATTTGTTACTTATCGCGGATAACTTTTTGCATTTGCTCGCCAAGACCTTCAATACCCAGACGCATGATGTCACCCGACTTTAGAAATACCTGGGGGTTTTGGCCCGCGCCAACACCTGCTGGTGTGCCTGTGCAAACAATGTCGCCTGGCAAAAGCGTGAAAAATTTTGAGATGTAAGAAACCAGATGGGCAACAGAGAAAATCATGTTTTTGGTGTTGCCATCTTGCATGGTTTCATTGTTCAGCTCCATAAATAAACGCAAG
>JAMOMM010000398.1 GCA_027067085.1 Hyphomicrobiales bacterium | reverse complement strand
CAACTTCTAACATTTTTTGAAAGTTGGGGACCAGCCGATGAGGACACCCTTTCTGGCCGCCGCCAACTATCAACGGCCCTATTTGCTTAGAATGTTTTCTTAAAAGAGTTAAATTTTAAACATGCCAAATTCAAACACATCATCAAAAACCAGTTCTGATCGAGACGCGACCAATCCGTCTCTATTAGAAATCCTTGTTTGCCCCATAACCAAACAACCTTTGACTTATGACAGGCAAGCAAACGAACTCATTTCCACAAAGGCAAACCTTGCCTTTCCTATTCGAAATGGCATTCCTATAATGTTAATTGAAGAAGCAAGAGAGCTATCAAATGATTAAAACCCATACAGCGCCAGACGAAATTCGTGTTTCCAACGGTGGTAAAATTTTACATGTCACATTTCCTGAAAACAAAGCCTATGACTTTAGTTCCGAGCTTTTGCGCGTTGAAAGCCCAAGCGCTGAGGTACAAGGCCATTCAGCCGCTGAAAAACGTACTATCGCTGGCAAAATAGGTGTCATTATTACCAACGTCGAACCTGTTGGAAACTATGGCGTACGCATCGTGTTTAATGACGGTCACGACACTGGTATTTATACTTGGGAATATTTTTCAGATCTTGGCGACAATAAAAACCTCGTTTGGGGTGACTATTTAGAACGCCTAAAACAATTTAATCTATCGCGGGAATAGACAAAATGACGAGTGAGCTTGAGAACCTGCTTTCAACCCTTGACCTAGAAGCGATCGAGCAAAACCTATATCGCGGCAATAGCCCGCAAGTTGGGTGGCAGCGGGTTTTTGGTGGGCAAGTTATTGGACAAGCCCTTGTTGCTGCCTTACGCACAGTAGAAAAAGACAGGACCGCTCATTCTCTCCATGGTTATTTCATTCGGCCAGGCGATCCTTCTATTCCCATCATTTACGAAGTTGACCGTTATCGCGATGGTAAAAGCTTCACGACACGCCGTGTTGTTGCCATCCAACATGGCCAGCCTATTTTTTCAATGGCCGCCTCGTTTCATTTGGCCGAAGACGGCTTTAATCATCAAATTGATATGCCAGATGTTCCCTTGCCTGATGACTTGCCAAGTGAGAAAGAGTTATTGGCACGGTTTGAAAATTTAATGCCTGAAAGTATGAAGCATTATTTTGGCCGCGCCAGACCGATTGAACTGCGTCCTACAAACCCCGAGCATTATCTGAACCCTACAAAGGGTCGAAAGCCTATCCAGAATGTTTGGATTCGCGCTACACAAAAACTCCCAGATGACCCAGCTCTTCATCAATGTGTGCTGGCCTATGCCTCTGATATGACCTTATTAGACACAGCCCTTGTTCCCCACGGAAAAAATTTGTTCGACCCCGACCTGATGATGGCATCTTTAGACCACGCATTATGGTTTCATCGCTCATTTAAAGCCGATGATTGGCTATTATACGCACAAGACTCTCCTTCTGCATCTGGGGCGCTTGGATTTAACCGCGGCAGCATATTTACCAAAGAGGGTTTATTGGTTGCTTCTGTGACCCAAGAAGGTCTTGTTCGCAAGAAACACTCTGATTAAAAATTAGCCATCAAACAATAGATGCCTAATTTTTAGACAGACTACAAATTTATTCGCCTCGAAACATG
>JAMOMM010000397.1 GCA_027067085.1 Hyphomicrobiales bacterium | reverse complement strand
AACGATGCGTATGATTACAGGTTTTTTGAGCGTTGTTTCTTTGTGCGAAACAAGGGCCTGACTTTCACGTTGCATGCCCCATAAAACACTACTGATGAGTGTGAGGGTGAGCGCAAGGCCAAATACCCAGGTGGATTTTTTTTCAGTAAAGCAAACGGGTATTCCAGCCCATAGGATAATCAAAAAGGATAATCCATAAACCCCGATTATTGAGGCAAGTTGGTTGGCACCACCTAAACCATCACTGATATAACCAATTGTATTCCACGGAAATCCCGTAAAAACATGACCCCGCACCCATTCAAACCCAGCTAGAAAACTGGCAAGAACAACGATGCGTAAGGGCCCTTTTTGCCAAACCATAAGGCAAAGTCCCACAGCTAAACCCCAAAATATTGCCAGACCTGCGGGTAAAGCTAAAACCGCCAAAGGGATAAATATGGCAAATTTGTCGGCCTCGACCAGCATCGAAGCGCCGATCCAATAGAGCGATGTAACAAAATACCCAAACGCCAGCCACCAGCCGCTGGCAAACCCAGCCTTAAACCGAGTGATAGGCAGGCTGTTCATTAAAGCCCGACCATCCAAAATAGAAATAAAAATAGGGATAGTGATAAAAATCATCGGCCAAAAATTGGCAGGAGGTAGGGCAAGACTGGTCAGCGCGCCAAGCAAAAACACAAGGCCATGATGTCGCCATCTGTGCAAATTTGCAAATCGGTTTGAACGTAAGCTAAACAAAATATAGCCTACGAATGTTCAGCCTATCGCGATATTGGAAGTTCTTTGTTGTCACTCTTTGACGTTGCCTCGTTGTTCAGCGTGTGAATTTTCAATTTGTATATTCGTCTAGCATCTGCTTGGACAACTTCAAATTCAATTCCGCTTGAATGGCGAACCAATTCACCGCGAACAGGGACGCGGCCAAGCATTGAGAACACAAACCCACCTAATGTATCGGTGTCTTCATCCTGCTCATCTGGCAAAAGGTCGATGTTCAAAACCGCTTCAACGTCCTCAATAGGCGCGCGCGCATCGGCCATATAGTTGCCGTTGGGCGTTTCGACAATGAAATCCTCATCGCCATCATGTTCATCGGCAATATCGCCAACAATTTCTTCAACAATATCTTCAAATGATACCAAACCATCTGTGCCGCCATACTCATCCACGACAATGGCCAAGTGAATATGAGTGGATTGCATTTTGGCCAATAAGTCTGCCGCAGGCATTGAAGGGGGCGCAAATAACACTTCCCGCATCAAAGTTGTGTCACTAATCACTGACTTTTGATCGGCCTTGGCGCTTTTCTTTGGTGCGGACTTGGCGTTTGACTTTGCACTGTTTACGGCTTTTTTTGCTAAGACCTTCTGATTGCCAAGGCTCATCCACGCCATGAGGTCTTTAATGTGTATCATACCGCGAGGGTCATCTAGCGTACCGTGAAAAACGGGGATGCGTGAATGGCCAGCTTGAGTAAACATTTCGGTCAACGCGGCAATATTGGCATCGTCTTCAATGGCAATAATGTCAGCGCGCGGCACCATGATGTCGTCGACCCGAATGTCGGGAAAGCGTAAAAGATTAAGCATCATTGAGCGTGCTTCAGGCCGCACCAATGCATCGCCTTGGTCACTGTCGTGTTGGTCAATAACCTCTTCAAGGCTTTGGCGCAAATTAGAGGTATCTCTAAAAAATATGGTACGGAGTTTACTAAGGAGGCCATTTTTTTCTGGCTTCGCGTTAGTATTCACACTGGAACCCATATTGGAAAGGCTAGGGCTTGCCGTTTCAGTTTGATTGTTTGTTGATTCGCTCATTGTCTTGTCGCCGTTAGGTCGCATCTTTGCTCTTTATCTGATAAGGATCAGGCAAGCCAAGTGCTGCCATTGCTTTAATCTCCAACTGTTCCATTTCCACAGCTTCATCATCGTTTTGATGATCAAACCCTACAAGGTGTAAAACACCATGTATGATAAGATGGCACAAATGTGTTGCCAAAGCCTTTCTTTGCTCATTTGCTTCATCATAAATAACGCCATAGGCTAAAATAAGATCACCAATATAAGCCTCGCCCGTGTCTGATCTAGAATGCTTAGGAGCAGGAAATGACAAAATGTTGGTTGGCTTTTGTTTGTCGCGCCAATCAGCATTTAAACTTTCAACCCGGCTATTGTTGTCAAGGACGATGGTTAAACCAATAGCATCATCGCCGATAATTTGAGCTTGTGATAAAGCAGCTTTAACTGCCGTTGTGATGACGTGTTCAAGGCCATCTATTGCTTGCCAATTTTTATCATCCACACATAAATCGATCGCCAAGGTTGGGTCAGGCATAATAGCTTTATCGCTTACTTTCGCCATCATAGGCCTGAACAATGCGGGTGACGAGTTTATGGCGCACAATATCTTTATGGGTCAGGCGTATCTGAGCGATGCCTTTAACACCTTCGAGCAGTGCCATAGCATGGGCAAGACCAGATGGTGTTCCCTTTGGCAAATCAATTTGTGAGGTATCCCCGTTGATTAACATTTTACTGCCTTCACCCAATCGAGTTAAAAACATCTTCATTTGTTGAACTGTGGTGTTTTGCGCTTCATCCAAAATGATGAAGGCTGATGAAAGGGTGCGGCCGCGCATGAATGCTAATGGCGCTATTTCAATTGTGCCTTCTTCAATGAGTTTTTCAACTTTTTCAGTTGCCATCACATCATAAAGCGCATCGTAAAGGGGGCGCAAATAGGGGTCGACCTTTTCTTTCATATCACCGGGCAAAAAACCTAAATTTTCGCCAGCTTCAACAGCAGGGCGCGAGAAAATAATTCGCTCAACCTGACCCTCGTGTAAGGCAGCAACGGCGCATGCTACAGCAAGATATGATTTGCCAGTACCCGCAGGTCCAGCGCCAAAAATCATTTCGTGATGAGCAATTGCTTCTAAGTATTTTTGTTGCCCAGGCGAGCGCGGTGAAATCAGCTTGCGCGGCGTTTTAAGGCGGATAGAACTGTTTTCAAAACTTTCTGGGGCGCTGTCATCGGACATACGAATAGCTCCTTTAACATCACCAACCTCAATATCTAAGTTCTCATTGATGCGGTTGACCAGACTATCAAACACACGACCCGCGCGCTTGCACGACATCGCATCGCCGCGAATGGAAATTTTGTTTCCACGCGGTGTAATTGTAACGTCTAATTCTGTTTCAATCAGAGAGAGGAATTCATCATGCTGCCCAAACAAAACGGGTAACATGCGGTTGTCATCAAATGATCGGGTCACACTTTGCAGGTGGCCTTTATCATTGGTGCGGTGGCCTTTTCGAGCAGGCTTTGAATAATCCATTGAAGTTGCCGGTGGCAAGTCTGTCGTCTCCTAAAAATATCGCGTTACTGTTCTATTATATGAGCAGAAAGGCTGCGAGGGCCAACTTTATCGACATGTACGCGGACAATTTCGCCAATTTTGTGATCTTTTGCTTCGATATGCACAGCTTGAAGGTAGGGTGAGCGGCCAATCAGCTGTCCATCTTGTCGGCCTTGTCGTTCAAGGAGTAAATCAAACTCTTGATTCAGGCTCTTTTCATTGAACGTCAATTGCTGTTCTAGCAATAATTCTTGTAATCTGGCCAGCCGCGCAGATTTAATTTCTTCAGGCACTTGGTCTTTTATATCACCAGCCTTGGTGCCAGGGCGAATAGAGTATTTAAACGAATAGGCCTGCGCATAGGTCACTTCGCGAACCAGTGCCATTGTTTGCTCAAAGTCTTCATCTGTTTCACCCGGAAACCCGACAATAAAATCACCAGATAGAGCCAAATGGGGAATGGCCCGTCTGACTTTAGCAATCAGATCGATGTATTCTTTGGCGCTGTGTTGGCGGTTCATGGCTTTCAGAACGCTATCAGACCCAGCTTGCACGGGTAAATGCAAATACGGCATAACAGCTTTATTTTTGGCAAGGGTTTCGATCAACGCATCATCCATATCGCGCGGATGGCTGGTGGTGAAACGCAAGCGGTCAACCCCATCAATTTTTTCAAGCCGATCAAGTAAAGCACCAAGAGAAACCAAATTGCCTAAAGGGTCGGCCCCATGATAGGCATTGACGTTTTGGCCAAGAAGGGTGAACTCACGAACGCCTGCTTTCACCAATTGATGAACTTCATCTTCAATCTGGCTAACGGGGCGTGAAAATTCGGCCCCACGAGTGAACGGCACTACACAAAACGCACAAAACTTATCACAGCCTTCTTGCACCGTAACAAAAGCTGCAACCCCGTGTGATAACCTTTTAGGGCCAGCTTTTGAGGTTAATCCATCGAATTTGTCTTCTGTTGGAAATTCGGTTTCGATAACAGATTTGCTGCCATCGGCAATTTTTTTCAGCATATCAGGCAAGCGATGATAGGTTTGCGGTCCAAACACCATATCCACAGCACGTGCGCGGCGGATAATTTCTTGGCCCTCTGCTTGGGCCACACAACCAGCCACAGCAATGAGCGAATCTTGGCCCGCGTCATGGCGTTTTTGTTTGATTATTTTTAAGCGCCCAATATCAGAATAGACTTTCTCAGCCGCCTTCTCACGAATATGGCAGGTATTGAGAATAATCAAATCAGCATCTTCAGGGCGATCGGTTGCGCCATAGCCAAGTGGCACAAGAACATCGTTCATGCGCTCGCTATCGTACACATTCATTTGGCAGCCATAGGTTTTGATAAAAACCTTTTTGGCGGTATTTTTTATAGAGGCCGTCTTTACAGCGGGATCACTCATCTGAATTTCCGTTAAACATCATATCGCGGCTTTTTAGTCTGTTTTTTGCAAAAGTGAAACAAACATTTTTCTCAGTAAGAATTTAGTGACAATTTGCCAGCTCTTGCGCCAGACCTTCACGGATGATTTCTTCTGATAGTTTTGCCAAAACCTTGCGTCCACCAACATCATCCACGGTCATTGGTTCGTGAAAGGTGATTGAAACATCAATTGGCCCACTTTGAAGATTGTTCCACAAATGCTCGCCCAATGCCACATCACCTGCCCAAGCAAAATTATTTCGCACTGCCCGCGCCATTGGCAGGCTCCAGACTTTTTTATAGGCGACAGTAACAGGTTGAACCTTAACGGGTTTTCCATTTATTTCGAGCTGGCTAGCACCAAATAAAGCGCTTTTAAAGGGTAAGATTTGGCTGCCGTCACTCGTGGTTCCTTCGGGAAATAGCACAAGCGTTTCGCCGTTTTCCAACCGGTCTTGCATGACGTTTTTAGTTTCGCCCGATGCTTGCCTGCGGGTGCGATCAACAAACACAGTGCCAGCCATGCGCGCTAATGTACCGATTACGGGCCATTCTGCCACGTCACTTTTAGCCACAAAAGCAACGGGAACCGTACCACCAATGAGGAAAATATCTTGCCAAGATGCGTGGTTCGCAACAATTAAACATGGCTCATCTTTTACAGGTGTTCCATTAACCGTGATGCGTGCGGTCATGGTTTTGTTGAGCCAATTGGAATAGCGATGGGTGAAATGTTTGGACCATTTTGGCGATGTGCGCATAAGAACGGTTTGCACAGCCATGACAAAGGGTATGCTTAGCGCCACTTTGGCGCCTTTATATATGCCCTTAACTTTCGCCATCAGATTTGATTTTCACCGCGTAAAGTTCCAATCGATGATCGACCAACTTATAGCCAAGTTTTTTAGCGACTTTTCGCTGTAACTCTTCGATTTCTTCATTGCGAAATTCAATTACATCACCCGTGTTCATATCAATCAAGTGGTCGTGGTGCTCTTCGGTGGCTTGTTCATAACGCGCCCGGCCTTCGCGAAAGTCATGTCGCTCAAGAATGCCAGCATCTTCAAACAATTTTACGGTTCTGTACACGGTGGCAATTGAAATATTTGCATCGTGTTTGACGGCGCGGCGATGTAATTCCTCTACATCTGGGTGATCGTCAGACTCAGCAATTGTCAGCGCAATTGTGCGCCGCTGGCCTGTCATCCGCATGCCCTTGTCTAAACAGGATTTTTCAATTGCATTCATCATTTTCCCTCTACTTCAAACTTATAAGGGCTTGAAAGCCATAGCGCAAATCATATTGCTTTTATCATCACCCAAGCGTCTTGTTTTTGTCCATCAGGGCTTGTGTAATAGTTTTTCCTTGTACCGCATACTTCAAAGCCATATTTGTCGTAAAGGCTGCGCGCGCTGAAGTTTTCAGTGTTCACTTCAAGAAACATTTTCTCAATACCGTGTTGTGTCGCATCGGCCATAATGTGGTCTAACAAAGTGCTGGCAATTTTGCGACGGCGCGCATCTAATTGAACCGCGATGGTCAAAATTTCGCGCTCGCCAGCCGCATCGCGCACGATAATAAAACCAAATGGGTTGAGCTTATCATCAACTGCAATAAAGCCACTTGTTGCTGGAGAACTTAAACTAGAGGCGATACTTGCACTTGACCAATGATCTACAAACCCTTGTCGGTGAATTTCGGCAAGAATTTCACTATGCGCGCTGGTTGCCTCGATGAGTTGGACTTTGCTCGGCTCAACTTGCAACAATGGTTTTTGCGCTTTGGCATCAGCGCGGCGCAAATAAATTGGATGAACGCGTTCTTGTGGTTTGCGTTTTACGCCCAAACGAGCAGCAATTTTTGCATCGGGAAACGGGCTGGCGTTGGCAGTCTCAAGCTTTGGGTTTAAGGCGGTTAGAATTTGGCTGGCACTTCCAACCACAACAGTTGGTTGGCCGTTTGCAAGCCCTGCGGCATCAAGTGGTGAAACAATTGCAGGTTGGGTCAGCGCCACACCATTTTCAAACAACTGAACATAAATTTCATCTCGCCGCGCATCAAAAGCTGCCAATACACGTTTATTTGAAAAACCTTCAACGCCAGCAGCAACGGTTTCAAGTGAGCCAATACCAACCAAAGGAATATCAAGCGATACCGCAAACCCTTTGGCTGCAGCCAAGCCAATACGAACGCCAGAAAAAGATCCCGGTCCCGTTGTTGTGGCCAAACGATCAAGCTGATTGAATTTGATGCCCGCGCTTTTCATCGCGGTTGTTATCATCTCGGGCAGTTTTTCGGCATGCCCGCGCGGCATCTCGCTGTATTGATAGCCAAGTACATCGTCTTGGGTTGAATCATATACGGCTGCCGAACAAGCATTGTGGGTGGTATCAACAGCAAGGATTAACATCACCAATGCCTTTTACTTTAATTAAAGAATTTGGGCCAAATCTTCAAAATCAGGCCGCGGGCTACGGTCAAAAATAGATTTTGGGTCACCAAAACCAATGCCGCAAATGAAATTTGATTTAGTTGATGTGCCCTTAAAAAACTCACCATCAACCCCGTCATTGTCAAAACCAGACATTGGCCCACAATCAAGGCCAATAGAGCGGGCTGCGATCATTAAATAGGCAGCTTGTAGCGTACCGTTTCTAAAGGCGGTGGTTTGGATCAGTTCATCATTGCCCACAAACCAGCTTTTGGCATCGGTATGCGGGAAAAGCTTTGGCAAGTTTTCGTAAAACTCGAGATCATGGCCAATAACCGCGACGATGGGCGCAGCCATGGTTTTTTCAACATTATCAGGAATGAGGTGCGGTTTTAATCGTGCTTTAGCTTCATCGGACTTTAAAAATAAAATTCGCACGGGCTGACAATTGGCGCTGGTTGGCCCCATTTTCATGAGGTCAATAATGCTGGCCAATTGTACATCACTGACCTGTTTATCATGCCAGCCATTAAATGAGCGGGCTTGGCGAAAAATTTGGTCTAAATCAGCGTCACTGAGAATTTTATTTGTCATGTTGCTTAGACAGCCCGCACTTCGGTAATTTCAGGCACAAAATGTTTCAGCAAGTTTTCAATGCCGTGTTTAAGTGTTGCTGTTGAACTTGGGCAGCCAGAACAGGCCCCCTTCATTTCTAACATCACCACACCAGCTTTGTAGCCATGGAATGTAATGTCGCCACCATCTTGGGCAACGGCGGGACGTACGCGCGTATCGAGCAATTCTTTGATGGTCGAAACAATCTCACTATCAGCTTCATCAAAGTCGCCATCATTACCAGCAGCTTCTTCGCCTTCAATAACCGCAGCGCCAGACATGTAATGTTCCATAATAGCGCCA
>JAMOMM010000396.1 GCA_027067085.1 Hyphomicrobiales bacterium | reverse complement strand
GTTTATCGGTGAGACGCAAACGGAGCACTCTCATAAAGTCGATGGCCACCAAGGTCGTGATGTCGGCAATAGAATAGGTTTGACCTGCAATGTAAGGCGTTTTTGCCAATGCATCTTCAAACTTGTCTAAATACCCGTCAATACGCTCTAGGTTTACTTTACTCCATTCCGCAATTTGAGGGTTTTCAAGTTCAGCCATATAAGGGTTAGAATGGCGAAAAGCGTGAGCGATGGCTTGAAAAAGGCCCAATTCTGCCCGCCGTTGCCACATCTCAACAAGGGCTTTTTCCAGCGGTGTCTCACCAAACAAAGGATTATTAGGATACAGCTCTTCAAAATAACGGCAGATTGCCACGGTTTCCGCGATGACAGTTCCATCATCCAACACTAAAAACGGCACCCCTGTAAACGGGTTTAGGGCACGGTTATCATCATTTCGATGGACTTCCTTCATGATGTCAACGTCAACACGTTCAACATCAATTTCCTTTTCAGCTAAGAATACTCTAACGCGCCGTGGGTTAGGCGCGCGCTTGTCGTCATATAATTTCATCTGAAAAACTCTGCTTAAAATTCATTAAAAGTTTACCTTACCTTAGAAGCAGATTTTAAGCCTTTCAATCTATTATCGCTGTACATTTTAACGCAATATGCGATTAGGAGCCGGTTAGATGGGCATTGGCAGTCAGACAGCAAGTGATCTTGATTTTGAGTTTCGTAATGATAATTTCGAGGCTGAGAATGCTCAAAGCGCGTACTCAATTTGGGAAAGCACTGAAAACGGCCCTTGGAACAGGGATATGTTGACGCTCTTTGTCAAAAACCAAACAAGCGTTGCAATTGCCCTGCCCGTATTAGCCGTTATGTTTTTTGCCATCAGCACCCTTTGGAACCCTTGGACTGTTTCATTGGCATGGTTGGCTGGAATTTTAGCTATTCAAGCTGCTCAATTGTTTATTTGCAAACTGTATTTAAAACCAGAAAAAAACAAAAGGCCGTTGTCTGAATGGGTTGGCATGCTAGCTGCGTCAGAGTTTTTGTTTGCTGTATGTTGGTCTCTGCCGTTATTTTTGTTCTGGGAGAGCGCTGATAATTCACAACAAGTTCTCATTATTGCGACACTCATGGCCGTTATTGCAGTTCGAATAATGATCGCTAGCAATTATATGCCCGTTATCATCGCTGGCACTGGCGTTATTACCTTTGCCATTGTTATTAAATGCACAATGGTTGGTACACCGTTACATATCGGGCTTGGCGCAATGGCCTTTCTTGCTGAAATCTTTTTTATCCAGCTTGCCCGCCGTTTACAAAACACGGCCCGTGACATGCTAATTTTTAAAGCCCAGCGTGAAAGCCTGATTGCAGAACTCAAAGAAGCCAAACTAGCTGCCGAAAATGGCCGCCAGCACGCAGAAGTGGCAAATGTAGCTAAGTCGCGGTTTTTAGCAACCATGAGCCATGAGTTGCGCACACCGCTTAATGCTATTATGGGTTTTTCAGAAATTTTGAGCCAAGAAATGATGGGACCCCACGCGGTCAAATGCTACAAAGAATACTCTGGCGATATTCATCAGTCTGGCAGCTATTTACTCAATCTCATCAATGATATTTTAGATCTGTCACGTATTGAAGCTGGCA
>JAMOMM010000395.1 GCA_027067085.1 Hyphomicrobiales bacterium | reverse complement strand
CAAATTTCAAAACGACAAAACATTACTTCTATTGCTGATTTTATTTCAGCACGATATGGAAAAAACCGTTGGCTTGGCGCTCTTGTCGCCCTCATCGCTGTGATCGGTATTGTTCCCTACATCTCATTGCAGCTCAAAGCTATCGCGGTTTCCCTACAAACGATTTTAAACTCAGCCCCTGCGATTGAAACTGGTGTTGAGACAACCATCTCAACCAACCTGACGGGAAGTGGCGACAACTTTGCGCTGCTCGTAACGGCAACCTTGGCAGGCTTTGCCATGCTCTTTGGCACCCGCCATATTGACACGACAGAACATCAAGACGGATTGATATTAGCCATCGCGGTTGAATCCATCATTAAACTCGTCGCCTTTTTAGCGGTCGGTATTTTTGCTACCTTTTGGGTGCTTGGCGGACTTGATGGATTGTTCGAAGCGGTCTCAAGCCGCAATGATTTAGTCGAACTGTTTACTGGTCCCGTTCACGTTGGGCGTTGGATTACCATGACAGTGCTGGCCAGTTTTGCCATCTTCTTATTGCCGCGCCAATTCCATGTTGCTGTAGTGGAAAATACCGCCATCGAAGATGTCCGCCGCGCCGCTTGGTTGTTTCCTTTATATCTCGTTGCCATCAATTTATTTGTTGCCCCCATTGCAATTGCAGGCCTAGTCACGTTCCAAGGCGGCAACGTTGATGGGGATTCATTCGTTCTTGCGCTGCCCGTTGCTTCGGGTCATCGCTTTGTTGTGTTTGCCGCATTCATCGGCGGACTGTCTGCGGCAACTGCAATGGTTATTGTAGAGACGATTGCTCTATCAATAATGGTTTGCAACAGTTTGGTTGTACCACTGATTTTACATCGCCGCGCTTTGATCGAACAATCCTATGGCGAAATAGGCAGTACACTGATTTTAATTCGGCGCGCTGCTATTGTTGTCGTTCTGGCCTTAGCCTACGGCTATTATCAGATGATCGCGGCCAGTTCAGCCCTTGCACAAATCGGTCTATTATCATTTGCAGCTGCGGCCCAGTTTGCACCAGCGTTTTTTGGCGGGCTGATTTGGAAACGCGCCAATGCGCGTGGTGCCATGGCGGGTATTATGACCGGCTTTGGCATTTGGGTTTATACGCTTGCTTTACCATTGTTTGCCAATGCGGGTTGGCTCGGCAACGGGTTTGTCGAATATGGGCCATTTGCAATCGAATGGTTAAAACCACAATCCCTACTTGGCCTTTCGCTCGAACCCCTATCTCACGGTGTATTGTGGAGTTTGGGCCTTAACTTAGCCGCTTATATCGGGTTTTCACTCACCCGCGCTCCACGGCCTCTTGAAGCTTTACAAGCCGAAGCTTTTTTCACCTCTGATATGCCAGCATCTCAGCCCACTTTAAAACTTGGACGGTCCAACGTAACAGTTGGCCAACTGCAAGAAACCGTCGCACGGTACTTAGGCAAAGAACGCACACAGCGCTCTTTTAATGAATTTGAGGCCAGTCGCGGAGTGATTTTAAATCCATCGGTTGAGGCCAACGATCAAATTTTACGCTTCACCGAGCACTTGTTGGCACGCGCTGTTGGCGCATCATCATCACGTCTGGTTTTGGCTTTACTGATGGAAAGCCATACGCAAAACTCTAGTAA
>JAMOMM010000394.1 GCA_027067085.1 Hyphomicrobiales bacterium | reverse complement strand
TTTGCAGCATGAATAACGCCAGCAATATCGCCATCAGGAATGAGATTGATTGCGGCACCAGCATCACGAATTTTGCCGATGAGCGAGCCGTTGCGGGGGCGATCAAGAACACACACGGTTAGTTTTTCAACTGATACGCCTTTGGCTT
Source organism: Hyphomicrobiales bacterium (assembly GCA_027067085.1). GTDB lineage: Bacteria > Pseudomonadota > Alphaproteobacteria > Rhizobiales > Aestuariivirgaceae > JALWJW01. Next base: position 1,497 of record JAMOMM010000394.1, on the reverse strand, counting down.
CGGCTAAGTTTTTCAAGTTTTCTTGTGGTGGGCGATCAAGGTCAACAACACCATCGGGCAAATCTCCGCCAACAGCGATTTTATCCATGTAGCAGCCTGGCACTTTAAGCAAGCTACCGCCTTCTGCAACAGCCAAAACCGATAGTGCATTCAACCGGGCTTTTGCCGTTAGCGTGTTGCCTTCTAGCGCATCAACGGCGACATCTATCTCCGCGCCATTTCCAGTTCCCAATTTTTCACCCAAATAGAGCTTTTCTGCTTCATCCTTAACACCCTCACCAATGACAACAGTGCCGCTCATGGCTATATTATTGAGAGCTTTATGAACAGCATCAACCGCTACTTTATCAGCTTCGCGTTCATCGCCGCGACCACGTAAGCGAGCCGCTGCAATGGCGGCTGCTTCGGTAACACGGACCACATCAATGGTGAGTTGTTTGTTGAGCATGATTAGTATCGTTCCATTCGGATCATACGAGGATCACCAGCGCAGTAATCGGCATTGGCGACTTCTTTAAGGACAGCGCGCATTGAACTTTCAAGCGTGTCGTGTGTGGTGAGAATAAATGGTGCTGTTGGTTTTTCAACCCCTTCATTCATTGGGGCTTTTTGCTCAATGCTTTCAATTGAAATACCTGCCTCACAAAATGCCTTAGCGATAAAGGCAACGGAACCGGGTTTATCGTACAAATCCATTGCCACATAATACCCGCCTTCATGGGCGCGCATTGGCGCTTTTTTGTATTGTTTTAACTGGCTAGCAGGAATACCAAATACGGGTACTTGTTTACCGCGGGCAATGTCTGCAATGTCACCAATAACGCTTGAAGCGGTTGGATGAGCGCCAGCTCCGCGACCAGTTAGCAATAACTCGTCAACAAAGGCACCTGTAAGTCCAACAGCATTAAACACACCGTCAACACTGGCGATGGGTGAGTTTTTTGGCACCAAGGTCGGGTGCACGCGCTGTTCAATACCATCTGGCGTTTCAAGGCTAACGCCGAGCAATTTTATTTTATAACCAAGGGTGTTGGCATTTTTAATATCATCAAGAGTGATGCGTTCAATGCCCTCAATAAAAATACTGTCAAAATCTGTTTGAGTACCAAAAGCAAGCGAGGTTAAACATGCCACTTTGTGGGCCGCGTCAATACCGCCAATATCAAAACTTGGATCAGCTTCGGCATAGCCAAGTTCTTGGGCTTCTTGCAAAACATCTTGGAAAGTGCGTTGTTCATTCTCCATTTTTGTGAGGATGTAATTACACGTGCCGTTGACGATGCCAAAAACTTTTTTGATACCATTACCAGCTAAACTTTCGCGCATGGTTTTAACAATGGGAATGCCGCCAGCAATGGCCGCTTCAAAGTTTAAACAAGCATTGTTTTCTTCTGCCAGTTTGGCCAGCGCCGCGCCGTGATGGGCAAGCAATGCTTTGTTGGCTGTTACAACATCTTTACCTGCTTTTAGCGCTGCTTCAACGGCCGCTTTTGCAGG
>JAMOMM010000393.1 GCA_027067085.1 Hyphomicrobiales bacterium | reverse complement strand
TACAGAGCATGAAGCAGCCTTTACAGTTGGAGAAGCCCAGCATTTACGCGGTTTGATAGAAGGCGGCCATTGCAAAAACCTATTCTTAAAAGACAAAAAGAGCCAAATTTGGCTGATCGTCTGTTTAGAAGATGCCAAAATAAATCTAAAAACTGCCCCCGCTAAAATTGGATCAGCCCGCTTATCCTTTGGTAACCCCGAATTGATGGACGAGGTTTTAGGTTTAAAGCCAGGCTCTGTAACCCCCTTCGGCCTTATTAACGATAAAACCATACGAGTGAATGTTATTTTAGAAAAAGCCATGATGGAATATCAGCTTTTAAATTTTCATCCATTAATCAACACAGCAACCACTACGATTGAGTCGAATGACTTGCTAAAATTTATCACCTCATGCGGCCATAACCCACAGATTATTGATCTCATTAACGAGTAAACTTAAAATCAATAATTTAACTTTGACAAGTTTTGCGCAAACTTATGCTAAGTATTGCAATTATCAATACCAACGCCATTTAGACCAAAGCGCAAACTAAATACATTTTTGAATAAAATCAGCAGGATGAGCAGTATGAATTCTTCAATTATCGGTATGGAAGGCGAGACAAGCCCTTCTCCACAAGCAGATCTTATTAAAGATTCAGATCAGGCAAACTTTGTCCAAGATGTTATTGAAACCTCAAAAGATGTGCCTGTACTTGTTGATTTTTGGGCACCGTGGTGTGGACCATGTAAACAGCTTGGCCCCATTATTGAAGCAGCCGTTACCAAAGCAGGCGGGGCAATCAAACTCGTTAAAGTCAATATCGATGAGAACCAAGCCATTGCCCAACAAATGCGGGTGCAATCAATTCCTGCCGTATTTGCCTTTGCGAATGGACAACCTGTTGACGGCTTTATGGGTGCAAAACCTGAAGGTGAAATCAACGCCTTTATTAAAAAAGTGCTCGATACACATGGCGGTGATGACAATAGCCAAATAGATGCTGCTTTGGAACATGCCCAACAAGCATTTGAAGCCGAAGACTTCGACACTGCGGCCCAAGTATTTGCCAACATACTACAAGCCCTTCCAAACAATATCACAGCAATTGTCGGCTTAGCCCATTGCCAAATTGCCCAACAAGACCTTGAAGCTGCAACCGCAACGTTAGCACTAGTACCTGATGAGAGCGCCCAAGCCCCTGAAGTTATCAGCCTCAAAGCAACATTAGAGCTGGCAGCCAATCCAGTTGACGAAACAGAAATCACCAACTTGTCAAAAGCCATTGAAAAAAATCCAGACGATTTTGATAGCCGCTATGAATTAGCAAATGCATTGAATGCCGCAGGACGCAAACAAGATGCTATTGAACAACTTATTTATATTTTCCAAAAGAACCGTGATTGGAACGATCAAGCTGCCCGTAAACAACTTCTAACATTTTTTGAAAGTTGGGGACCAACCGATGAGGACACCCTTTCTGGCCGCCGCCAACTATCAACGGCCCTATTTGCTTAGAGTGTTTTCTTAAAAGGGTTAAATTTTAAACATGCCAAATTCAAACACACCATCAAAAACCAGTTCTGATCGAGACGCGACCAATCCGTCTCTATTAGAAATCCTTGTTTGCCCCATAACCAAACAACCTTTGACTTATGACAGGCAAGCA
>JAMOMM010000392.1 GCA_027067085.1 Hyphomicrobiales bacterium | reverse complement strand
AAGGGCATGAATAAGCCTTTGCCTTTGCGGCCGGTTTTTTCTTTAACCGCCGAGGTCCAAGCCTTCCACGTGCCGGCATCAAACTCACCGTCAGGTAAAACCGTTGCGGCCTCGGCAATGAAGTCTTTGTCCTCATCGGCAATCACGGGTGTAATGTCACCTTTAATCATGTCGAAATACATTTTGGTATCGGAAAGGATTGAAATATTACCGCGTACCGCTTGCCAAAACTCTTCATCAGCATCTACGCCCATATCAGCCAATCGCCCAGCCACGTTGCTCAGTGGTGTGTCGTGCAATAATTTGGCATTGAGAATTTTAACTTCTTCAATGTCGAAACGAGCAGGGGCGCGTGACATTTTTGAGATGTTAAACAGCTCAACCAAATCTTCAATGTTTTGGTACGGGGCAATCGCCTCTGAGGTGCCAAGCAAAGCTGCATGACTAACCACCGCCATGGCTTCAAGACCCATTTCACGCATGCCGCCAATGGATAGCGAGCCAATGCGTTTGGACAGGCTTTTACCGTCAGCCCCAACCAACAAAGAATGGTGAGCAAAGGTTGGCGGGGTGGCACCAAGGGCCTCAAAAATTTCAATTTGAACCGAGGTGTTAATCACATGGTCCTCACCGCGAATAACATCGGTGATGCCCATATCAATATCATCAACAACAGATGGCAAGGTATAAAGATAGGTGCCATCTTCGCGGATCAAAACGGGGTCAGAAAGGCTGGCCATATCCACAGCTTGATCGCCGCGAATAAGGTCAACAGATTTAACCACTTTGTCGCTTAGCTTAAAACGCCAATGAGGTTTGCGCCCTTCAGCTTCAAGTTTGGCGCGTTCATCATCACTAAGGTTTAATCCCGTGCGATCATAAACGGGTGGCTTGCCTGTTGCCATTTGACGGCGGCGCTTGCGTTCTAATTCATCGGCAGTTTCATAGCAGCGGTAAAGCCGTCCGTCTGCGATCAATTTATCTTTGGCGGTATCATATAAATCAAACCGCTTTGATTGATAATAAACTTCATCTGTTGTCAGGCCCAGCCAAGCAACATCTTCTGTAATCGCATCAGCATATTCTTGTTTCGAGCGCGCCGTATCCGTATCATCAAAGCGCAACACAAATTTACCACCTTGGCTTTTCGCATGCAGCCAGTTGACAATTGCGGTGCGTGAATTGCCGATATGAATAAGGCCCGTAGGTGAGGGGGCAAAGCGAACTTTTACTGATTTATTGGTCATGAGGTTTTATCTCGAAAGCCGTTTGTTATGGGATAGCGCCGTTCTTTGCCAAAACTGCGGGTGGTTATTTTAACTCCCGGTGCTGCCTGGCGGCGTTTGTATTCAGCGATGTACAATAGATGTTGGATACGTTCAACCACTTGCTTGTCATGGCCACGTTTAACAATGGTATCAAGCGAGGCTTCCACTTCGATCAATTGCTCTAAAATATCATCTAATACTTCGTATTCTGGCAATGAATCTTGATCGGTTTGATCGGGCCGCAATTCTGCACTTGGCGCTTTAGTGATAATACGATCAGGCATGACTAAACCATCTGGCCCCCCATCTGGACCAAGACAACCTTGAGGTTTTTGCTCGTTTCGCATGCGCGCAATGTCATAAACTTGGCATTTATAAACATCTTTGATCGGGTTAAATCCACCGTTCATATCGCCATATAATGTGGCATAGCCCACCGACATTTCAGACTTATTGCCCGTGGTTAAAACCATCGAGCCAAACTTGTTGGAAATCGCCATCAAAATGGTGCCGCGGGTGCGTGATTGAATGTTTTCTTCCGTCACCCCTTGGCCCGTGCCTTCAAACATTTTAGTCAGCACGTTGGTAAACCCGTCCACAGGCTCGGCAATCGGCACTACATCATAGCGCACGCCCAACATGTCAGCACACTCGGCGGCATCGGCAATGCTGTCAGGTGACGTGTACTCAAACGGCAACATTACACAATGGACCTTGTCAGCCCCCAATCCATCAACCGCCATGGCGGCAACAACAGCACTATCAATACCGCCTGATAAGCCCAGCACCACCGATGAAAAGTGGTTCTTGTTGACGTAATCTTTTAGGCCAAGGACACATGCTTGCCAAATCGCTGGTAAATGTTCTGGCTCAACAGCTTTTGTGCTTGGTTCACATGCCCAGCCCTTTGGCCCGCGCCGCCAAGTGGTAATCAACACATCTTGGCTAAACCACGGCTGTTGAAAGGCCAATGATTTGTCCGCATTTAAACAAAACGAAGCGCCATCAAATACCAGTTCATCTTGCCCACCTACTTGGTTGAGATAGGCCAGTGGCAAATTGTTTTCGACCACGCGCTGGGTAACAATATTTAAACGCACGTCGCCTTTCTGGTGGTCATAGGGCGAGCCATTGGGCACGAGCAGCATTTCAGCGCCCGTTTCAGCTAGAGTCTCGCAAACCTCATCGTTCCAAATATCTTCACAAATTGGCACACCAATGCGTACGCCTTTAAAATTGATCGGGCCAGGGATAGGACCGCAGGAAAACACCCGTTTTTCATCAAACACGCCATAATTGGGTAAATCATATTTGCAGCGTACCGCTTCAACTTTGCCATTGTTAAGCAAGCATACAGCGTTAAAGACACTATCACCTTCAAGCCACGGTGTGCCGACTAATAACGCGGGGCAAGCCTTGTCTGCTGTATCACTTGCCAGCGCATTGATGGTTTCCATACAGTCTTCAACAAAGGCTTGTTTTAATACCAAATCTTCGGGTGGATAACCGCAGATAAACAATTCTGGAAACAATACAAGGTCAACAGATTTACCCGCGCATTCCGCAATGGTTTGGCGCGCTAACTCTAAGTTGCCATCAAGCGCCCCAACAGTTGGATTGACTTGGGCAAAAGCAATGGTTAGTTGGTCAGTCGAATTTAAATCAGTCATACTAACTTTTATCGTTGTTGACGAGCGAGTACAATCATAAATATTATCGCTGCAAGTAAGTCTAAAAATATGGGCAATTTTAGCGCAATTTCAACAAAATCAACTGCTTTAGTGACTCACCGTAAACTTTACACTTGCAGCCCCCCCACATAGACCTGATATAGTGCGTGATAACCAATAATTAAATCCAACAAATTGAAGGGCAGATCTATGCGTTTGGATGACGAAAAACAAAGCAGTAATATTGAAGATCGACGCGGTAGTGGCGGCAGAGGCGGCGGGTTTGGCTTTCCACGCGGCAGAGGCGGGCGCGGTGTTCGTATTGGCGGCAAAAAAGGCGGGTTTGGCATTGGCACCATTATTATAATGGCGATTGCTTACTTTGTCTTTGGGGTGAACCCAATGGAGATGTTGAACGGTGGTGGCACGGGTGGAAGCTTTACACAACAAGCCCCACAGCGCCAAACACCACAAAGCCAGGCCGCAAATGATGAGATGAAAGTATTTGTCTCTAAGGTGTTGCACACTACAGAAACCACTTGGGACAAAATTTTCCGCGAACAGGGCAAAACCTACGAAAAACCACGTTTGGTTCTGTTTTCAGGTCATGTGCAATCAGCATGTGGCATGGCCCAATCTGCCATGGGGCCATTTTATTGCCCAGGTGACCGTAAAGTCTATATCGATATGTCCTTCTTCCGCGATATGAAGCGCCAACTTGGCACATCGGGCGATTTTGCGTGGGCTTATGTTATTGCTCACGAGGTTGGCCATCATGTCCAAACCTTGCTCGGCATCTCAGCAAAGGTTACAGCGGCGCGTCGTCGTGTTTCTAAAGTTGAAGGCAATCAATTATCAGTGCGCATGGAATTGCAAGCTGATTGTTTTGCAGGGATGTGGGCGCACAACAACCGCAAAATTTTAGAAGCTGGCGATATTGAAGAAGGCTTAAATGCGGCCAACGCCATTGGCGATGATCGTTTGCAACGAAAGTCTGGTGGCCGTGTGGTGCCAGAAAGCTTTACTCATGGTTCATCAGCCCAGCGCGTGGCGTGGTTTAAACGTGGCCTTAACAGCGGAAAGCTTTCAGAGTGTAATACCTTTGGTCGCTAAATGTTCCAAATAATAGATATAGAATAAAAAACGGGCGCTCCAAACTGGGCGCCCGTTTTCGTTGATTTGTTAAGTGGAATTATTTGGCCATTGCTTTTTTAATCATGCCAATAACCACCATCACAACGCCGCCGCCAACGCCGCCACTTGCAACTGAACCAATGATGGAGCCAATGTCCATGCCACCACCAGCCATGCCGCCAAGGCCAAGCTGGCTTAAAATAGCACCACCCAAGCCGCCACCAATGATGCCAGAAATTGAATTACCTAAAGTGCCAAGACTTTGGTTTTTCAACAGGCCACCTGCCACATTACCGCCAATTGCGCCTGAAATAAGTGAGATGATTAGTTCCATAACTATTCCCCGATATTGTTTTAAAAATGCCACGCAAAATTGCGCTAACGACAAATGGTACCCCAATAAGTAGAAAAGAGTCAAAAATACGCGACATTCTGTCCACAGGGCAGCGACGTATAGGCGTTTGGTTGATATTAGGCAAATCATACTTGGTCAGTTTTATTTCCCCACACTAGAGCGTTTCATGTTTTGTTTGTTGCGCAAACACTGCATGAAACGCAAGATTATCAATACCTTAAGCTGGTCGGTCTGGTTCAATTTAAACCAGACCGACTTTAGCCATGGCTGCCACCTGCTTGAGCCATGCAACGCGTTGTTTATCTGTAGAGTTTTGGATCGGTGAGAACATGGTGAAATTCCTGATCGTGAAAACGTCAAAGCCATGCTCGAAAAACAATTCCGCGCATGGCTTTTAGGATGTAACTAGAGTGCGCCGCATTTTCTTGGATTCAAGCATTCAATTGCTCGCCTGAGGCAGGGCTTGCCTTACAAGCCCGTTCAGGCAAAGCAAGTGAATTCAATTCAACGCGTCACGGGCTAGTTTTAATTACTAATAAGCATTTTCAGATTTGAGCAGGGCAAACGGGGTTTTTAGGATGATGTAAAGATCAAACCATAAAGACCAGCGATCGATATACTCTAAATCGTGCTTAACCCGATTTTCGATCTTTTCATGGGTGTCTGTTTCACCGCGCCAGCCACTAATTTGCGCCCAGCCAGTAATGCCCGGCTTTACCTTATGGCGGGCAAAATATCCATCAACCACTTGGTCATAAAGATCATCAGCAGCCTTTGCTTGAGTGGCGTGAGGACGAGGCCCTACAAGAGACAATTGACCTGTTAAAACGTTGAACAGTTGTGGCAGCTCATCAATAGAAGCTTTACGAATAAAACGCCCAACTTTGGTAACGCGTGGATCGCCTTTGGTCACAAGCTTGGTTGCATCGGCATCGCTCATATCAGTATACATTGAGCGGAACTTGAAGACTTCAACGAGTTCATTGTTAAAGCCATAACGCTTTTGCTTAAAGATGGCAGGGCCTTTGCTTTCTAAACGCACAGCAATCCAAGCAATGGCCATAATAGGTGACAGTCCAATGATAAAGACGACAGCCAAGATTTTATCCATCGCGTCTTTAAGAAACCAACTCCAGCCACTTACAGGGCGATCAAACACTGATAACAAAGGCAAATTGCCAAGGTTTTCATAAGCGCGTGGCGATAGCTTTAATTTTGAGGTGTGAGCAGCAACGCGAATATCTGTTGGTAATTCCCACAAGCGTTTGAGGATTTGCAACATACGCTCTTCAGCTCTCATTGGCACCGCAACGATAATCAGATCGACACGATTGCTCCGAGCATAATCGGCGAGTTCCCCAATTTTGCCTAGTTTAGAAATTTTCTTGATTGAGTGAGGGCTGCGGTCGTCATTGCGATCGTCAAACAAACCAACAATTTCGATGTCCAAGCCTTTTGAGTTTTCCAAAATATTGATGGCATCTTCGGCCGCTTTGCCACCACCAACAATGGCGATGCGCTGGCGAAAGGCACCCATTTCAGACAACGGTGCGGCCCATGCTGCAACTGATAATCGGGTGATGCTGAAATGGGTGATGACAAGCGCCAACCACCCTGTAATCCACAAAAGACCAACGGGTAAAATGAGCAGTTTTAAGAATATGAAAGAAACACTACCTGCAATAAAAGCAATGCCCGCAGAAGACAGTGTTCCATACAATGGATTGACCAGTGAGGTGACTTCATACAACCCCGCAGCACGCTGAGAAAGCATAGTCGCCAATGTAATACAAATTGCGGCAAAACCATATAAAATAGCTTTTTCTGGTTCAGCCGATGGTGCGGCGCGAACCAACAGCAAGATGGCACCAAAAAACATGACAACAAAGTCAGCCGATTTTAACAATCGTTGCACAACCTCACGGTCAATATAACTTGATTTTTGTAGGTGAGTTACATCACTCATAGCATAGCCTCCCACGCGAAAAACGTCGCGTATATCCCTTTTAAATTGAACCGCCTGATTTTTCAGATCTTGAACAATCGGTTTCCTGTTAATTTGGTGTGTAAGACAAATTAGTTAAAATGCAGTGAAAAATTATCTCAGATTGTCGCCTTGTTGGGGTTTTGCTTGCTATAACAAGGGCGATGCTGCAAACACATGTAATAATTTTTGCTTTTTAAAGACGGATCAATGTCAGACAATAATCAAGATAAAACGGCCCCGAAAGGTGAACGCCCCAAAGGTGAACGTATTGCCAAGGTAATGGCGCGCGCGGGGCTTTGCTCACGCCGTGATGCTGAACGCTGGGTCGAAGCTGGCCGCGTTAAAGTAAACGGCAAACTGGTAACCTCGCCAGCACTTAACGTAACCGATGCTGATGCTGTGGAAGTTGATGAAAAACCATTGCCAGATCGCGAAGTCTCTAAACTCTGGCGCTATCACAAGCCTGTTGGTTTGGTGGTTTCGCACCGCGATGAAAAGTTCCGTCGCAGCGTTTTTGAAGAACTACCAGACTGGATGCCGCGCGTTGTCTCGGTCGGTCGCTTGGATATTAACACCGAAGGCCTTTTGCTTCTAACCAATGATGGTGGCATTGCCCGCAAGCTTGAATTGCCCGCAACTGGCTGGGTTCGGCGTTATCGTGTGCGCGTGTTTGGTTCAGTTAATGAAGAAGCTCTGGCTAAGCTAAAAGACGGCGTTACCATTGATGGCATCCGTTATGGTGCTATTGAAGCAACCCTTGATCGCAGGCAAGGCCGCAATGCTTGGCTCACATTTTCCATAACCGAAGGCAAGAACCGCGAAATTAAAGTAATTTGTGAGTATCTAAATTTGCAAGTGAACCGTCTTATTCGGTTGTCTTACGGACCGTTTCAACTGGGCGATTTAAGAGAAGGCGCAGTAGAAGAAATTAGCTCGCGCGTGTTGGCAGAGCATTTGGGCCTTGAAGGCGGTCAAGCAAAGTCCTCATCGGAAAAGTCAGGTTTTGCTAAAAGACGTGAGAAAACCTCACGACCCGCAAGCCGTGGCAAGCAGGCGCGTTTTAATAACAAGGGCAATAAAAACAAAGGCGATAATTTTGCTAAGGGCGCGACCAAACCTAAGAAATATTATCCAGAAAAGTCAGAAGGTGAAACATCTGAGCGCCCCCAAAGCCGCAAACCAACTAGCCACAAACCAAAAGGAAAACCAAGTGCGCATCGTCGGCGGGATACATAAGGGCAAGGCGCTCAAGCCGCCCAAAACCCAAGACACCAGACCAACCAGTGATCGCACTCGTGAAGCGGTGTTCAATATTCTTGCTCACTCAATCGATGGTTTTAGTGTTGAAGGAAAACGGGTGCTTGATTTGTTCGCAGGCACGGGCGCTCTTGGCCTTGAAGCGCTTTCGCGCGGTGCAGCATCGGCACATTTTATAGATGATAGCGCAGCGGCTCGTGGTTTGGTTCGCACCAATGCTGAGGGCTTGGGCGCAACAGGGCAAATTAAAATTTGGCGCCGCGATGCAACAGGCCTTGGCTTGCTTGATAGCGCCCCGCCATTTGATCTGGTATTTGTTGATCCACCTTATAACAAACAAATGGGCGACAAAGCGCTGGTTGGGCTGGTTGAAGGCGGTTGGTTGAATCCGCAAGCCATCATCGTTTTAGAAGAAGCCAAAAAGGCCGAGGTTGTTGTGCCGCCACAATACACCGAGCTTTCAACGCGAAATTACGGCGACACCAAAGCAATCTTTTTACAACTCAATAGCGGCGATTAACGCGC
>JAMOMM010000391.1 GCA_027067085.1 Hyphomicrobiales bacterium | reverse complement strand
TGACACCGATTTAGCTGCACTTGTCACCCTAAGCAAAGGAAGTCCAGGCAGAGCGCGTGATCTAGCAACCTCAATAGGCGCACGGCAATTCCTTATGTTTGAAAAACTCGCTGAGCACGGCAATAGCTTTGATACAGGCGCATTATTAAAGCTGACCGAAGAGTTTTCCAAACGCGGAGCCGAAGAACAATTTAATATTTTTGCAGGACTATTGTCCAATTGGCTCGGCGAACGCGCTCGCTTTGCTGCGACAAACAACAACATCATCTCGGCAAACGCACTGGCTCAGTGCCACAGCAATTTTTCAGACGCTATCGGCCAAACCAACGCGCTGAACCTTGATCGCCGCCAAACGCTTATGATCGCATTTGATGATATAGAAAAAGCCCTCAACTAACTTTAGAAACGCTTTGAATTACTGAGTACTAAATCACCGCTTTATCAGCTTTTTTATAAGCATCTTGTTGTTCTGGCGTTGATGGTAATTGATACTTTGCCTTGTACTCGTCATAAGGCATGCCATAAATAGCTTCTCGAGCCTGATCGTAGTCCATGTCTAAACCATTCTCGATCGCAGCCTTTTTATACCATTTTGCTAAACAGTTTCGGCAAAACCCTGCCAAAATCATTAGATCAATGTTTTGAACATCTGTGCGGTCTTGCAGATGTTTGACCAACCCACGAAATGCCGCCGCTTCAAGTTCTGTTTGTGTTTGCTTGTCCATGGAATTTCCTTAAATCTAGAGCATTTCATGTTTTGTTTGAATCACAAACACGGCATGAAATGCAAGACTATCAATACCTTAAGTAGGTCGTTCTGGTTCAATGTAAACCAGAACGACTCTAATCGTCACATTATTCGTCTATAAAAACTTTGCCATCTAAATAGGCTTGGGCTTGTGGACTGCCCGGGTTTTTAAAAAATTCTTTAGCACCAGAGTGCGCTAAAATTTTTCCCTCGTGGATAAAAATAATATCATCAGCAATGCGCTTTGCTTGCTTAATATCATGCGTCACCAAAATCACCTTCATGCCATCGGCCTCAGCTTTACTCATCATGTCTTCAACAATTGATGTTGAAGCAGGGTCTAAGCTCGCCGTCGGTTCGTCTAACAATAACACGCACGGCGCTGTTACCAAGGCCCGCGCCAACGCCAAACGCTGTTGCTCGCCACCAGAAAGGTTGTGCGCAGGTGTTTGGGCGCGGTGTTCTAACCGCGCTGCTTTTAAAGCGCCGATAACAAGGTCATCAATGGCCGACTTATCTACTCCCGAATGGCGCAACACATAAGTAATGTTCTCAAAAGTTGACCGTCGCAACAATACGGGCTTTTGAAACACCAACGAAAAACAATAACGATCATTTTTTAACGGAGTAAAATGGTCAAGTGAAATTTCGCCAGAAGATGGGATCAACAAGCCAGCAATTAACCGAAGAAACAAACTCTTACCCGCACCATTTGCGCCAATAATCAGTGTTTTACCTTGGTGAAAAATCTGGCACGAGGCATTGTCGATCAACAGCTTTCCATCAATGGACAAATCAACATTTTTAAATTCAATGCATCCGTCTGCCTTAACCATTGAAGTCTCACAATCACCCTGCATGGCGCGGTCCTTTGGTAAGGGAGCGAACAATCATCACGCTGGCGTTGATGAGAATAGAAATGCTAATCAAAATAATTCCAAGTGCCAAGGCAAATGCTAACGTACCCTTAGAGGTTTCTAGTGCAATTGCCGTTGTCATTATTCTGGTGAGATGGTTGATATTACCGCCAACAATCATCACCGCACCAACTTCTGAAATTGCCCGACCGAACCCAGCAAGCCCGATGGTAATCAAATCAAATCGCCCATCCCATAAAATGGTTCGCATTTTGGTCGTTGAAGGTAAATTTAATGATCTGAAAAACTCATTATACTCACCATAAAGGCCTTGTAGGGTTTGCAATGAAAGTGCTGCAACAAGCGGTGTAATTAGCGTGATCTGCGCGATAATCATCGCTGTGGGTGTGTATAGCAATCCAAGCACACCCAGCGGGCCAGAGCGCGACAACAACAAATAGATCATCAGCCCAACAACAACGGGCGGCAGCCCCATCATAGAATTTAAAAATATGATAAAAACCTTGCGGCCGGGAAATCGATAGACAGTCAATCCCGCCCCAATTGTAAAGCCGAGAAAACACGAAAAAACAACGGCAAAAATCGAAACTTTAAGGGATAAAGAAACGATAGCAATTAAATCGTTATCTAGGTTCCACAAAAGGTTTAAAGCAATGCTAAAAGCTTGGCCGATTTCGCCCACTATTGTCTCTCATTATTATGGTTTTTATATAGAGGTCAGATCACTTTGAAGCAAAATAAACCCTCTTGGTTATATTGTTTGTCTTACGGTTAAATGCCAAGCCTGTTTTTTGCAAGACATACTTGTTTGTCATCTCACAACGCGGACAAACAATTTGGTGAACGAGCGAGTCAGTATATAGTGCGCTCACATTGAGAAGAGGGCGGCAATGGCTGACGACTTACAATCGATCATTACTCATGATGAAGACGGTGGTTTAACCGCCGATTTCGTGCGCGCTGTATCTAGCGCGCTATCAGCTGAAGATCAAAAAACCGCCCGTAGCCTTACCAAAGAATTACACGCCGCTGATCTTGCCGATTTAATCGAACAATTGCGCCGCTCTGAGCGCGTTGATCTTATCGATAAACTTGGCCGCACATTTGACGTTGAGTCTTTACCCGAACTTGAAGAAGACGTTCGCGATGAGCTAATGGAAGCGCTGCCAAACAACGTCATCGCCTCAGCCGTTCGTAAACTTGATACCGATGATGCTGTATATCTGATTGAAGATTTAGAAGAATCTGACCGCGAAGAGATTCTCAAAAAAGTCCCAAGGAGTGAACGCGATGCCCTAAAAAGGGCTTTAGACTATCCCGAAGATACCGCTGGTCGCCTCATGCAAACCGAGTTTGTAGCGATCCCTGGGTTTTGGACGGTGGATAAAACCGTGAAATTTTTGCGCGAAAATAACGATCTACCAAAGAATTTTTATGAAATTTATATAGTTGATGAGGCTTTTCACACCACAGGTTGGGTGCCCGTTTCACACATTTTGAGAAGTGCGGGCAACACCACAATGAAGGAAATGGAAATTCCTCACACGACAATTTTCCATGTTGGTGACGAAGAATCCGATGTCGCTTATAAATTTGAACAATACAATCTAACCTCTGCCGCTGTAATTGATAACGATAACCGTCTGGTCGGCACGCTAACCATCGATGATATGGTTGATGTCATTCAAGATGAGGCTGAAGAAGATATTTTGCGCCTTGGTGGCGTTGGCGATGAAGACATCACCTCAACCATTTTGACAACAACTCGCTCTAGGTTTGGCTGGTTGCTGATTAATTTGGTCACGGCGATTTTTGCATCTTGGGTAATTTCATTGTTCGATGCGACCATTGAGCAAATGGTCGCTTTAGCTGTTTTAATGCCGATTGTCGCCTCGATGGGTGGAAATGCCGGCACACAAACCATGACAGTGGCAGTGCGCGCCATCGCAACACGCGACCTTAGCGGGGCCAATTCTGGTCGCGTTATTGGACGTGAAACCGCGGTCGGTGTCATCAATGGTATGGCGTTTGCAACTTTACTCGGCTTGTTTTCATGGTGGTGGTTTGGCTCTGGGCAGTTGGGTATCGTTATTGCTGTTGCTATGATCGTGAACATGTTGGTCGCGGCCCTTGCTGGTATTTTAATTCCGATAGGGCTGGATCATTACGAAATTGATCCCGCAACATCTTCGGGCGTTTTCGTAACAACGGTAACGGACGTTGTTGGCTTTTTTGTATTTTTGGGACTGGCTGCTTGGTGGTTGATATGACAGAACAAATTATAGTAAGGGCGCTTGCCGCAGATGACCGCATGGGCTGGGAAGCTTTATGGCAAGGCTATCAACATCACTTGCAAAGCAAACTTCCAGATACAGCTGTTGCAGAAACTTGGTTGAAACTAACCGATGAGCACGTCCCATTGTTTGGTGTTGCAGCCTTCATTGATACTTATCGTATGGCTGGCATTGCCCATTATAGTTTAGCCCCTTCAAGCTGGTCTAAAGGCCCAATGTGCCATTTACAGGATTTATTTATTGGCCCCGATTTACGCGGAAGAGGGGCTGGGCATGCACTTGTCGAAGGTGTTTTTTCTGCTGCTGATAAAGAAAAATGCTCGCAAGTCTATTGGCACCTCAATCGATCTGACTTTAGAGCCAAGCTATTATTTGATGTATACAACGCTGGTCAAGAGGGCAAAATCGTACAGGTTCGACGTAATTTAAGCAGGTAAATACCCATAAGACACTGAAATAGTATCAGTATTTACACCGATTGACTAAAACGTTAAATGCGAATAAATACTAAACCATGGAGGATCTAGTATGTATGAAGCCGCACGAAAACACATTGAAGCTGAAGCCAAACTTGAAGCTGCAAAGCGAGCCAAGAAAATAGCCCAAAAACGCGCTTGGCAGCTAAATGGAGACGAAAAGGTCTACTCAGTTGGCGAGCTGGCCAATGAGCACCATGTCTCAACGCGCTCATTACGTTTTTACGAAGAGCAAGGATTGTTAAACCCATTAAGGCGTGGCCGCACGAGGTTTTTCACCCAAACAGACCGTGTGAGATTAAAGCTTGTCCTGCGCGGAAAGCGCCTTGGGTTTTCACTCGCTGAAATTAAAGAAATTGTTTTGATGTACGATGCAAAATTAGGCGAAACACGCCAGTTGAAGCTACTAATCAATACGATTGCTGAAAAAAGAGACATCCTAGAGCAACGCCAGCGTGACTTGGACATCACTTTACGCGAAATGCAAGATGTTGAAGAAAAGTGCTTGGCCCAATTGCGCGAAATTGAAGCGGAAGAACGCCAATGAATTGGCAAACCAAGCCGCCTCGCGATCCAAACTTTGAGCAGCGGGTAACAAAAAGTTTTTCCGCCCAAGGTTTTATGAACTTTATTGGGGCAAAGTTAGGAAAACTCGCACATGGGCAAGCCGACATCGTGTTGGCAAAAAACCCAAATTTAAACCAACAACATGGTTTTTTTCATGGTGGGGTAATTGCATCTATCGCCGATAGTGCTGGCGGATATGCTGCTCTTACAACATTTGATGCCGATTGCGGTATTCTCACAAGCGAGTTTAAAATAAATTTCCTCAATCCCGCCATTGGTGAATTTCTCATTGCAAGGGGCAGGGTCATTCGCCCTGGTAAAGCAATGACAGTTTGCCAAACAGACATTTTTAACGATGAAGACACTCATGTTGCCACGGCTCTTTTGACCATGGTTAGAGTAACCAATTTACAAAACTGAACAAATCTAAACAGAGAGTATTCACGATGATCTCCAACGACTTTCCCAGCCTAAATTTCAACCTTGGTGAAACCGCCGACATGCTCCGAGACATGACAAGAGCCTTTAGTGCCGATGAAATTGCACCGCTTGCTGCCGAGATTGATCGATCGAACGAATTTCCCGATCACTTATGGACGAAAATGGGTGATCTGGGATTGTTAGGCATTACGGTTTCTGACGAATACGGCGGCGCGGGCATGGGCTATTTAGAACACTGTATCGCGATGGAAGAGATTTCCCGTGCGTCTGCATCTGTGGGCCTCTCTTACGGCGCTCATTCAAACCTTTGCGTCAACCAAATGCGTAAAAATGCGAGTGAAGAGCAAAAACGCAAATACTTACCAGGTTTGATTTCTGGTGAAACCGTTGGGGCACTGGCAATGTCAGAACCAGGCGCTGGCTCAGACGTTGTTTCAATGAAATTAAAAGCCGAGGAAAAAAGCGACCGTTTTGTTCTTAACGGAACGAAAATGTGGATTACCAACGGCCCAAGCGCACAAACCTTGATTGTATACGCAAAAACCGACCCTGATGCTGGACCAAAAGGCATTACGGCTTTCATTGTTGAAAGCGGTTTTGACGGTTTTTCTACAGCGCAAAAGCTAGACAAACTCGGCATGCGCGGTTCCGACACGGGCGAATTAATTTTTGAAAACTGCGAAGTACCCAAAGAGAATGTTTTGGGTGAGGTTAATAAAGGTGTCAACGTTTTGATGTCAGGACTAGATTATGAACGCGCCGTTTTGGCCGCTGGTTCACTTGGCATTATGCAAGCAGCAATGGATATTGTTTTGCCATATGTCCACGAACGCAAACAGTTTGGAAAGCCCATCGGGACGTTCCAACTTATGCAGGGAAAAATTGCCGATATGTACACAATTATGAATGCGGCAAAATCATATGTCTACATGGTGGCACAAGCTTGTGATCGTGGTGAAACCACCCGAAAAGACGCGGCGGGTGCGATATTGTTCGCCGCTGAAAAAGCCACTTGGATGGCACTAGAGGCAATCCAATGTCTTGGCGGCAATGGTTACATCAACGACTATGCAACAGGCCGTTTGTTGCGCGATGCCAAGTTGTACGAAATTGGTGCAGGAACATCAGAGATTCGCCGCATGCTGATTGGCCGCGAATTATTTAACGAAACAGCATAACGTTTAATATGTCATTTTACCACGTTGTTTAGCATTGGTGGCTTGATAGGGTGTTCACAATGAATGCCCTATTTTTTTTTGGAGACTACGCTTGGAGATTATGCAATGAGCCTTACTCTTAAATTTGGTTATGATGACCTTGTGCGACAGGCAAAATCAGAAGTAGAAAGTTTGCCGCCAGTGCTCGCGATGGACACAATGGAAGAAAGCGATGGGCAAGCTGTCATCATTGATGTGCGCGATGTACGCGAGCTTCAACGCGATGGCTGTATTCCCGGTTCTTACCATGTACCACGCGGTTTACTAGAATCATGGGCTGACCCCGAAAGTGATTATTTCAAACCTGTATTTGGTGAAGGCAAAAAACTCTTTATCTGCTGTGCATCAGGCCGCCGTTCTGCATTGGCAGGTCAAACATTGCAGCAGATGGGCTTTGACAAGGTTTTCAACATGGACGGCGGCTTTGCCGTGTGGAAACTGCTTGATGGCCCTGTGAGCGATTTTGATGCGGGAGAGCACATTGATTTGTTCGACCCTAAAGATCAACTGGTAGAACTTTAAGCAATCAAGAAGAATCACAATACGAGAAATTTTGTATTGAAAAATCCTGTACTAATAAATTCGGCAACGAAAAAGGGCTGATGCGAAACATCAGCCCTTTAAAAATAGTAAGAAGATAACTTGCTTACTTAATTTTGTGTTCTTTAAATTCAACGTGCTTGCGTACAACAGGGTCATACTTACGGAATTTCAATTTTTCCGTTTGAGTGCGTGAATTTTTCTTGGTTACATAATAGTAGCCAGTGTCAGCTGTGCTGACGAGTTTGATTTTAATGGTGGTTGCTTTTGCCATTTTTTGTGTCCTGTGGCTACCAACGAGCCGCTAAAATAATAATTCGGTGACGCGTATATGGCCTAAGTTTTGGATCAAGTCAACTGCTTCATCGTGTTTTTGATGTCACTGATTAACGCAAAACAGCCTATGCCAGTAAATCAGGGTTTTTATACGGTTTCATAGCACCAATTGCCGCGCTGCATATGCTGGAAACGGGCAGGGCGGTCAGGGGATAGCCCATCTTTATTATCCAATGCTTCTGCTAACATTTTTAGCACTTGCTGAGTGATGTAAGGAAGGTCTAAATCCTTTGCCGTTTCAAAACTCACCCAATGACATTCCAAAAGTTCATCGGAATCAACATTTATGGGAGAATCAAGATTAGCAACTTCACTTGCATCAGCCACCAAAAACCGCGCATCAAACCGACGCGTACGCCCAGGAGGCGTAATAGCGCGAGCAAGAAAGCGTAAATTTTTCAACGATGGTGAAAAGCCCGTGTCAGCAAACGGTTTCCAATTGGTTGAGGTTGTTTTAAAGTTGCCTTCGTGTGGTTTCCCAACGATAAGCCCTACTTCTTCAAAGGTCTCACGAATTGCTGCCATCGCTAAACCACGTGCCCGCAAAGTGCTCGCTGTACCGCGCATTTTGTTAATCAGCGCCTTTTCAACAGATGGATGAAGTTCGCTTGCTGGCTTTACTCGGCAATCGCCACGATCAACTCGGCCCCCTGGAAAAACAAATTTGCCAGGCATAAAGGCGCTGTTTTCATGGCGTTTACCCATCATAAAGCGG
>JAMOMM010000390.1 GCA_027067085.1 Hyphomicrobiales bacterium | reverse complement strand
CAGACAAAAAAATGACCTTCTGATCGCGAACTTAACTTCGCTTCGTTGAATTAAATATATTGCCACAAGATCCGCTCATTGATCGTCAATATGCCTATCTTTCTATTTCTGGCAGTGGGCAATCATCCGTAATTTCTGATGTTTTAGAGATTGAGCCTGATGATGAATGGTCAGAAGGTGATGCTTGGCGGCCAGAACCCCAAAATGCTAAACGGTTTTCTATGCGTTGGAAACTGAACAGCGGCGCATTAGAAACTGATGACTTAAACCATCATATAACACTAATTCTTAATAGCCTTAGAAGAAAACGAGCTGCGCTTCAGAGCCTTCTTGGCAAGTATGATGTGAAAATTGTTTGTGTGAGCTACAACTATCAGGGTTTTAGCTTTGATCTTGATTTTAACCTTCAAAGAACACTCACGGACTTTGGTATTCGGCTTTGGTTTGATGCGTATGATCTTACTGATCCACATGCCGAGATAAATAATTTGAGAGATCAATTGAAAGCGCTTGAAATCAAAAAATGAACTGAGTAAATGCTCAATTATGGCAAGGCCTTGTCTGCGGCAAACCATGTGGATTCGGCGGGTTTTTTAGGATGCTTTTTTGCGTGAGATAAAGAAAAGTGTACCTGGACTTCTTCATCAGCCTGAAAATTTGGGATGGTAATTTTCAAACCTTGTTCACAATCGCTTATCCAATCGAGTTCGCCATATTCGCCAGTAGTGCGATAGCGTGAGGGGATGTGTTTTTTATCTATGGAATAGCCGTATAGATATTCAGGGTCACGGGTTGCAAACGTCACAATGGTATTGTTATCTTCCCACGTTTGGGCGTCGAAATATTCACCAGAATCTCGACCGAACATTGAAGGCTGCATTGTGCTGGAGCCAAAAATTATGGCTAAGGAGTCCGCAGGTTTTGTGGCAATGAATGAAATGGAAACCAAATAAGTTTTATCGACAATCATCCCTGATGGAATGATGGGTTCTACCGATTTTATTGATGTTCTAATCTGTATGTCGCCAAGAGTGGTCATTCCTTGGGGGAGTGGTGTGACATTACCTTTTTCTTCGAGAAAAACCTCAAAGGTGCCAGCAGGTGTTGGGATTTGAATTGGCATTGTTTGGTTCTCAGATCGCATAGCGCTTCATCTCATCATAAATCGGTTGGGCTTGGTCTGCGATTTTTTGGAGGGTGGGTGTTAGGTTTATTGGCTTGGGTGTTGGTTTGCCAAATTGGGCGTTGTACCGTAGGCCTTTCCATACCCCATCGCCAAGTAAAAACCCTGAATCAAACACTGATACCATGGCTTGTGCACGTGGTTTTAGCTCGCCATTGATGGAAATGAGAATGTCGCTATTGCGCGGATCATCAATATATTCGTGAGTGCTGTTTCCAGTTGAGGTTGCCATGCAATATATCCATTTTAGCAAGTAAAGTTTTAGTATTGCATCTTGCATCAAAGTGGCAACAACACCAAACAAATAGCGTTATCGTAAAGTGTTTTAAAAGCTGCAAGGAGTGCTGGCTTAACGGGCAATCGTGGTCGTTGACTGGGGGGGTGTTTTGTGACCTACAACACAATTTCGGCCTGTCTTTTTAGCTTCATATAACGCTTTGTCGGCGCGGGCGAACCATTCGTCAAAAGTTTCGTTGTTTTGGTATG
>JAMOMM010000389.1 GCA_027067085.1 Hyphomicrobiales bacterium | reverse complement strand
GCTGCGCGGCAAGGTTATTTCACTTTCATCAGCTTCACCTTTAAGTTCAGCGTGAGGTTTAATCCCCGTTGTCATGCCTAAATAACCACTGGCCAAACTCGCAGCAATAGCAAGGTATGGATTACAGTCCATGCCAACAATACGATTTTCAACACGGCGGGCTTGCACAGAAGAAATTGGTACTCGCAACCCTGTTGTTCTATTATCGCGACCCCACTCAAGGTTAATCGGCGCAGAATCTCCTGGCACAAATCGGCGATATGAATTGACATAAGGGGCCAACATACAAAAAGCACCGGGCAAATGGCGCTGCTGTCCCGCTATAAAGTTAAAAAACAAATCGGTTTCAGATCCATCTTCATTACTAAAAATATTCAAGCCCGATTTCTTATCAATGATACTTTGATGAATATGCATCGCACTGCCCGGTTCATCTTGCATTGGCTTTGCCATAAAAGTTGCAAAACAATCGTGTCGAAGCGCTGCTTCTCTAATCATGCGTTTAAAAAAGAAAACTTGGTCAGCCAATTCTACAGGACTACCGTGCTGCAAGTTTATCTCAATCTGCCCCGCACCACCTTCTTGAATAATGGTGTCGATTTCAAACCCTTGGGCTTCAGCAAAGTCATAGATGTCATCAATCACAGGACCATATTCATCAACAGCACTCATTGAATAAGATTGCCGCCCCACCACTTTTCGGCCCGTACGACCAATTTGTGGTTCGATCGGATTATCAGGATTGATATTTGGTTTTGTCAGGTAAAATTCCAACTCAGGCGCGACAATCGGCTGCCAGCCTTTTGCATCATAATACGACAACACACGCTTTAAAACATTGCGCGGGGCAAGACCAACCGGCTCCCCCTTCATATTGGTAATATCATGGATCACTTGAAGGGTTATATCACCCGTCCATGGGGCAGATGTCGCTGTAGAAAAATCTGGCACAAGCAACATGTCAGCTTCGGTCCATTGGTTCTCCACATCATCCAACTCAGCGTAACCGCCCGTAATGGTTTGGTAAAAAATGGACGTTGGTAAGAACAGTCGTTCTTGGCGAATAAACTTACGGGCTGGCATGGTTTTACCGCGAGCCACCCCAGCAATATCTGAAACGATACATTCCACTTCATCAATTTTGCGGCCATCGAGCCATTCATGAAACGAAGCTGGACGATCTTCAAGCAAGCTGTTTAAGGTTTTAGATGTCATAAGGTTGTTTCTCGTTTTAGAACATTTGCCATAAGGTCAGCGATCACTTTGGTAGACAATTCTCCAGAATGATCGTCGTTTTGACGCGCTTTAACTTCAGGCGGCAACGCACTTTTTCGTGCTTCAAATAAATCTGTTACAAACGCCAAACCAAATTCTGGATGTGGCTGGATACTAAATGTCTGCTCATCATATGAAATTGCCGCGTACTTACACGTATCGGACGAGCCGATACTCTTTGCCCCTTGTGGCAATTCAACAACCTGATCTTGGTGCCACGCCATCAAATCAACACCCTGCTCAATGCCATCAATCTGATAACTCTGTTTACCAACAACCCAACCACCGTCAAACTTTTCAACTCGGCCCCCAAGTGCTTGAGCAATGATCTGGTGACCAAAGCACACCCCAACCAACGGGATTTTTTCATCACAAATTTTTCGTATAAAGTCTTCA
>JAMOMM010000388.1 GCA_027067085.1 Hyphomicrobiales bacterium | reverse complement strand
AATGACAACTTTCATATATGGCATTGTTGTTGTTAAAAGGGCTGACATGCCCAAAATGTCGGGCTGGTGTTCTTCTATCGCGGCAAGATAATCTTCAACGGGGTTGTTGATGCCAAGGTCGATAACTTCAAAGCCAGCCCCTTCCATCATCATGCCCACAAGGTTTTTACCAATGTCGTGGATGTCACCTTTAACGGTGCCAATAACCATTTTACCAAGACGCGGCGCACCTGTTTCAATCAATAAGGGGCGCAAAATGTTCATGCCGCCCTTCATCGCACCAGCAGCAAGCAAAACTTCAGGTACAAACAAAATGCCATCGCGGAAGTCAATCCCAACAATTGCCATGCCTGATACAAGAGATTTGGTTAAAACATCATAAGGCGTCCAACCGCGTGCGAGCAGAATATTAACAGCTTCTTCAATTTCCTCTTTAAGACCATCATAAAGGTCGTCGTGCATTTGCTCGACGAGTTCTTCATCGTTTAATGTTGATAGATCAAGGTCGTCTTCTTGGTCACTCATGTCTCACTCCAGATTTTGCCCATTTAAAGCATTTCATGTTTTGTTTGAATCACAAACACTGCATGAAATGCAAGACTATCAATACCTTAAGTAGGTCATTCTGGTTCAATGTAAACCAGAACGACTCTAAGCAACTTTAGCTTCAATTGAAAGTCGTTCATACTATTTTGCGGCAACTAGGTTTTAAAAACCGACCTAAGCGTCTTTGTTGACCGCAATATTGCTCAATTAAGCCGTTGGTCGTCTGCGCCGGCCCTTGCGAGCGGCAGGTTTTGCGCCATGATCGTGACCGCAACCACCAGATTTAGCAATTTCAGAAACTTCGCCCAATTTTTCGATGACGGCTTCAATTGTTGGTCGGTCTTGTTTTGTATGGCCTTCAAGGGCCTCACGCATTGCCGCAAGGTGATCGTATGATGTGCCGCAACAACCCCCGATAATTCGTGCACCTGCATCAAGTGCCAGTCGGGCATAGTCGGCCATCAGTTCTGGTGTGCCAGAATATTGAATTTCACCGTCTTTAAATTCAGGAATACCACAATTGCCTTTGGCCACAACAATGGCATCTGGCTGGGCCTTAGTGATGCCCAAAATAGTGCCAATGAGTTCCGAAGCACCCGTGCCGCAGTTTGCGCCCATCGCAACGGGACTGCCAGGCATAGTGGTCATTAAACCAGCGAAATTTTCAGGCGTAATACCCATCATCGTGCGCCCGTTGGTGTCAAAGCTCATGGTGCCAACAATGGGAAGGCCCAATCCGCTACAGCCTTCAACAGCTGCTTGCATTTCTTCTTGCGCCGACATTGTTTCAATCCAAAAAACATCCACACCGCCAGCTTTCAAGCCTTCTGCCTGCTCTTTAAAAGAGGCAACGCCGTCTTCATAAGATAGTTCTCCAATGGGCTGGAAAATTTCCCCCGTTGGCCCAACAGACCCTGCAACAATGACAGGGCGCTCAACAGCATCTGCTTCAGCGCGGGCAAGCTCGGCTGCGGCTTTGTTGATTTCAAAAACCTGATCTTGGGCATTGTGAAGTTTCAATCGGTGACGGCCACCGCCAAAGGTGTTGGTTAGAATAATATCAGAACCAGACTCAATGAACTTGCGATGCAGCGTGCGTACTTTTTTGCTGTCTTCAGCATCTAAGTTCCACATCTCTGGCGCATCACCAGACATGAGGCCCATATCAAAAAAATTCGTACCCGTCGCGCCATCAGCCAAAAGCCATTCGCGATCATCTAACATGGCTTGAAGTGTTGTTTTAGACATTGTCATTGGTTCCATAAAATTTATATGCGCTCTTATGACATAAAGAAACCTTTATATGAAGTGTTTTTTTTAGATGCGCGGATTTGCCAATGATTCAGTCAATAAGTCGATCTTGACCAACAATATGTCGCGGAAATGACACTGGTATTTGCCCAAACAAGACAAACTTTCTTCAGAAGGGTAAGGCGCACTAAAAGAGGATGTGTAGCTTTGCTACAGCGATTGTTTAGAGAGGCCAAAATGTATTCTGTACGTTTGTTTTGTACGCGAAACGCAGCTTTGTTTGAAAAAACCTACAATGTCTTAGAAAACGTGTTTATTGCCTTGCATCCATTGTTGAATAAGCTTGGGTACAATCGGTTAGAAAAGCCCGTTGCAACTATTGAAGCGCTATCAAAGAGTTTTTTGTTTGATTGCAAAATGTGCGGGCAATGCGTTTTGTCTTCGACGGGCATGTCGTGCCCAATGAATTGTCCTAAAAATGTGCGAAACGGACCATGTGGTGGGGTGCGTGATGGTGGTTTTTGCGAAGTAAATTCCCAAATGCGCTGTGTCTGGGTGGAAGCATGGAATGGCGCGAGCAAAATGAAGTCAGGGCTGGAACGCATTAGTGTTGTTCAGCCTCCGGTGAATAGAGAGCTGGCGGGGTCGTCCAGCTGGTTGCGTGTCGTGCGCGAAAAGGCCGAATTGAAACTGTCTTTAAAACAACAAGTAGCCCAAGGTGATGTAGATTTGGCTAAAACTGAAATGGCCAACGCATTCCCAGATGCCAGAAAAAATCATCCCAGCGTTGCCCCGTTAGCCAACGAACCACAAGCAGCCTTGGCAGAACAAGCCGTTGTTGAGCAAACCAGTGTGCATACCAGTGTGGATCGCAGTTTGGATGCCAGTGTGAACACCACTTTGCATACCAGTGCACCCAGCCTGCAAAAGGGTGGTTCAAAATGATTAAAGTACAAACCCCAGAACCCTTCGATCCGCTTTTACAAGTCCCGCTTGTGCCGCCATCGGGGCACTATTCAGCAAGTAAACTAGAACGGGTTTTGCGTGCGGGATACTTTGCGGTCACCGCAGAATTAAATCCACCAGATTCCTCTGATCCTAGAGATGTTTTAAAAGCTGCAAAACCATTGATTGAAGTGGCCGATGGTATTAACGCCACCGATGCATCAGGGGCCAATTGTCATATATCTTCCATGGGTATTTGTTCATTGTTGTCGCGAGCTGGACAGGGGGTTGTTTTTCAAATTTCGTGCCGTGATCGCAACCGCATTGCGATCCAAGGTGATGTGCTTGGGGCCGCCGCTATGGGGGTGAGCGCTGTGTTATGTTTAACGGGAGACGGTGTGGGTGTTGGAGATCAACCTGGTGCAAAAGCTGTTTTTGATTTTGATAGTATATCGTTATTGCGGGCTTTAAAAACCATGCGTGATGACGGAGTTTTCTTATCGGGTAGAAAACTTTCTACACCACCAAATTTGTTTTTAGGCGCGGCTGAAAATCCATGTGTAGAACCGCTTGAATGGCGCGCCGATAGGTTAGCCAAAAAAGTGGAAGCAGGCGCTGACTTTATCCAAACCAACTATATTTTTGATGTTAAGCGGTTTGAGCGTTTTATGGACAAGGTTAGAGCAAAGGGCCTGCATAAAAAGGTGTTTATACTTGCCGGCGTTGGTCCGTTGGCCTCGGCAAAGGCAGCGCGCTGGATGCGCACCAATGTGCCAGGTGTTCATATTCCCGATAGCGTGGTTGAACGTATGGAAAATGCCGAAAACCCAAGCAAAGAGGGTAAGGAAATTTGCATCGAACTGGTGAAGAAAATGCGCCAGATTGAAGGCGTTGCAGGTGTTCACATCATGGCTTATCGCCGTGAACATATGGTCAATGAGATCATTGAAGAATCTGGAGTTTTAGCCGATAGAGTTTAAGGTATAAGAGTTTTACTCCGATGTCTTAGGATAGTCCTGCGTATGAGTTTCGAACTGCAGCTCGTCGGCATTTATTGAGTAGTACTCACCCTTTTCGCTCGTATAAAAATGCCCCCAAAATTTCAAAGGGGCTTCATCATCCATTGTACCAGCGGTGATGGAAATTGCCGGGCTATCATCTTGTTGCCAAAATAAGTTGGAACCACATTGTGAGCAAAAACCGCGTTGGGCGCGGTCGCTAGATCGGAACCATTTTAACCCCGATTGATTGGTAAGTTTAAAGTTAGTCAATAAAGTTGCTGTTGCCGCCATATAGTTTCCAGTTAAACGGCGGCATTCGCGGCAATGACAAGCAATGACGGGGCGCAATTTTCCGCTTGTTTCAAACGTTACACCGCCGCATTGGCAACTTCCCTTATAATAGTTTTTTGTCACTATGCTTTCCCCGTTTAAAATCGCTAGTTGATCGTAAAACGAGGGCAAAAGTTACACAACAAAAAACGGCCTCTCCAATAAAGGAAAGGCCGTTGAATTGTAAAACTTGGTGTTATTTAGCTAGGAACATATCACGAGCAAGTTTTGCAGTGATGCCTTGGAATGATGCGACCAATTCATTTTTAGAATCTGCATCATAGAAGTCATCGGAACTTGTGGCGCAATTTTCTAACCGAGATTCTGTATCCGAATCATATAAATCGTATGAGATTGTTAGAATACGAATTCCTTTAGCTTTGATATTTGTACACAACGTTTCAAGGTTGTCTTCACCATTGTTGGTGCTATAGGAACCTCCACTACCAAACGCTCTTGTTGTTTGTTGCCCATCTGTTAGCAAAATAATGGCTTTTTCCGTATCTGCTGTATTGTAGGCTACACCATTGGTGAACGGTGCGTTTGGTGAAAGTAAATGGAAACCCATTTCCATACCAACCGCAATGTGCGTACCACCATAAGGCGACATGGATAGGATTTTATTATAGGTGTCGGTGTGGGCATCTGTTAAATCTTGAACCTCAAGATTTCTCCATCCGCTATAGCTACTGCAATTGTAACGATAGTTGTCCCAGCCTTGATAAAATCCCCATTTATTTGGGTTTTTGCTGTACTGCTGAATAACTTGCCCGAACCGAGTTTTGTGCCGTTTTGTATTAGGTTTTTCCGGTGTTGCATCGCTTACATTATAAGGATAAAGGCGGTCACGAGTACAGCTGGCGCGGTTTCCATTTCCTTTGAAGCCATACCAGTTTTTCTTTGGCATGGTTGCGAAAACTTCGGATGAAAATGGAACAACACCAAACTTTACGTAATCGTTGGTTTTTTCTTGAGACAGCGCACTTACAAGTTTAGCTGCTTGATCACGCATGGTAATATACTTGCGTTCACCGCCAAGCCACCAGCCCATGGATCCAGAATAATCCATCACCATAACGATCTCGCCTTTATGCTCACGGGTAAAAGCTGGAAGCGAAACCGAAGAACCAAAGCTGCCAGTTTCTTCACCGTCAGCGCCGCCATGATTTTCACCTTCAAAACTATTGTTTAGTTTCATAGTGTCAAAGCCAACAGCCTTCATAATGGTGGTTTTTACCTCGGCATTGATAGAAGCTGTTAAAGTTCCTGTTGCGTAGCTAACATTGACCATAACTTCAGGATTGCCGGCTAAATTGTCTGATTTGTTTTTATCAAAAAAATCTTGAGCTGCTTGCTCATAAGCTTGCTTGCTTTCGCCTGCATTGAGTGCCGATGTTGCAGCCAGTGCTGCGCCATCAAGGGCAGCTTGGGTTGTCGATTGGGCTTCAATCTTGCGAGCATAATCCATGCTCATGCCAACGACGCCAAATAAAGGAAACGCCGCAATCGTTAATGAGATAGCAACTTGACCACTACGGTCTTTTGCAAACTTTGCAAAGCGCCTTGCGAATTTCTTAGTTAGTCCAGAACCGTTTTGCATTTCTCTCTCCTAAACGAAAACGTAGTAATTAAAAAAGTGTCAAACTTTCGATCTACCCACTTTAACGGAGAGGTTTAAAGAATTAGTTCTCAAACTATTTTGAACTTGTTTGGAATTTTTGCAATCTAGCTTAAAGTTTTGATAACCCTACTTACGCCGTCTACGCCTACGTCCTGACGGGCTTTGTTCTGCAGCAGGTTTGGCCTCTGGCAACTTTATTTCAAGGCTTAGTTTTGGAAACTCATCGACTTTGTGCGGGAAAGCCATCGCATTAACAAAATGCTCTTGGAATTTAGGTTCTACGGCCGTTTCGATTTTCTCGACTTGGCGAACAACGCGCTCAATGGTGCCTCGTGCTTCTTTGTTTAATAGTGCAATTCGGGCACCAGTGCCTGCTGCATTGCCAGCTGAATGAACATGGGCAAGGTCGCAATCAGGGATCAATCCAAGAGCCATGGCATACTTAACATCAATATGACTTCCAAATGCGCCAGCCAATCTAATGGTGTCAATCTGGGTAATATCCAGTTTTTCCATGAGTAGTTTGATACCCGCATAAAGCGCTGCTTTGGCCAATTGAATGGCGCGAACATCATTTTGCGTAATGGCCAAAGTTTGCTCGCCCGCATGAATGACATAAGAAAAGGTGCGGTCATTGGTTATGATGCGATCTGTTTTTTCAGATAATGAACCATCAATAAGACCATCAACATCAACAATACCTGCCAAAAACATCTCAGCAATGATCTCGATAATTCCAGAGCCACAGATGCCTGTTATACCCGTGGATTTGATGGCCTCAGCAAAGCCTTCTTCATTGCTCCACAATTCGCTACCAATCACTCTATATACAGGGTCAAGTGTTTCGCGATCAATTCTGATGCGTTCAATAGCACCAGGTGCAGCGCGCTGACCACAAGAGATTTGCGCCCCTTCAAAGGCAGGACCAGTGGGTGAGGAGCAGGCGACAAGGCGGTCTTTGTTGCCAAGAACGATTTCAGCGTTGGTGCCAACATCAACCAACAACATCATGTCATCTGATTTATAGGGCTCTTCCGATAAAATAACAGCGGCCGTATCGGCTCCCACGTGGCCAGCAATGCACGGCAGTACATAAACTTGTGCACTGGCATTCAAATCAAGATCAAGGTCACTGGCGCGCACTTTAACAGGCAAACCCGTGGTCAACGCAAAAGGGGCGCCGCCAAGTTCGATCGGGTCTATACCTAATAAAAGGTGATGCATAACGGGGTTGCCAACCAATGTCACTTCAAGGACATCGTCAACGGATACGCCTGCTTCCTTTGTTGTTTGACGGCCAAGTTCGCTTATGGCACGGCGCACCTCTGTGGTCATTTCAACATCACCACCTGGGTTCATCATGACATATGAAACCCGGCTCATCAGGTCTTCACCAAAGCGAATTTGTGGGTTCATCAACCCAGCCGATGCCACCACTTGGCCCGTTGCAAGGTTGCAAAGGTGGGCGGCAATGGTTGTTGAACCCACATCAATGGCAAGTCCAAATGCAGCATCGTGAAAACCAGGCCAAATCGCAATAATCTTCTTGTCGCCATCACCATGAACGCCAACGGTAATTTTCCACTTTCCCGCACGAAGCACCTTTTGCAGTTTGCTCAGCAGTGGAAAGTCGATGGCAACGTCATCAACGTCCCACTGTTGCTGTAAGGCAAGGAACACCCGTTCCAAATCAGACGACGGGTCGTGCATGTCTGGCTCTGCGACTTCGATGTAGTATAGTTTTGAAAGTGGGTTGATGTCGATGTCACGTGCTTCAGCACGTTTTCGCACCACTTGTTTGTGTACCTGCGAACTTTCAGGCACATCAATAACCGCATCGCCTAGAATTTTAGTTTGGCAAGAAAGGCGGTAACCGCTTTTCAGTCCGCGTTTTGAATCATAGCGTGTTTCAACTTCTGAGAAAGCGCTAAGACTGTCTTTATCTGAGGAGATACCGTGTTTGGCAAATTCACCAGTGCCCGGAATGACCTGACATCGCCCGCAAATGGCACGGCCACCGCATACTGAATCAATATCCACACCTAAGGAACGCGCCGCATCAAGTACAGGTGTTCCCAAGCTAAAGCGCCCGCGTTTTCCCGATGGGGTGAAAACAACAAGCGCTTTTTGATCTTGGTTTGATAAGTCGGATTCAGACATCTAAGTGTTACCCACGCCGTCTGCGACGACCACCACGACGACCACCTGCCTCACCATCAGCAGCTGGTGGGCGGAATTTTGATGTCCATGCGCGACAATCTTTGTCAGTACCGTTCAATACGTTTGCTGCAAAAATGGCGTGCATGTCTTCATCGTGCAATGGGTTCATAATAGCAGACGTCATGCCGTGCGAAGCGGCCATAGCTAAGAAGTGGCCTGTTAAAACGCGGCGGTGTGGCATACCAAACGAAATGTTAGATGCTCCGCACGTTGTGTTGACTTTCAATTCATTTTTCAAACGACGCACCAAGGCAAACACCTGTTGACCAGCTGTGCCCATGGCACCAATTGGCATGACCAATGGATCAACGACAATATCACAAGGCTTGATGCCATAGTCTGCAGCATGCTCGACAATCTTTC
>JAMOMM010000387.1 GCA_027067085.1 Hyphomicrobiales bacterium | reverse complement strand
GTATCGGACCCTTGCGCCAACCACGCCATACCCGTTGCCAGCGCCACCGCCGCCCCGCCCGAAGAGCCAGCCGCAGACTTTGATGTATCCCACGGATTAAGTGTTGGGCCAAAAACTTCATTGAATGTGTTTGCACCCGCCCCAAATTCAGGCGTGTTAGATTTGGCAAAAACAAGCCCACCCTGTCGTTCCAAATGCTCAACCAATATGTCAGATGTATCAGGCACGTTGTCTTTAAACATCAGTGAGCCAAGCGTTGTTCGCACGCCTTTCACATTGCTCAAATCTTTGATCGGTACAGGCAAGCCTGCTAGCAGGCCGCGCTCGCCAACAGGCAACTTCATTAATGTATCGGCATTTGCCCTTGCCCGCGCAAAACATAAAGTCGGCAACGCATTTACCACACCATCAACTTCGCCCACACGCTGCTCTAAAGCATCTAACAATTCATGCGGCGACACCTCACCTGATTTGAGCATATTGACGATTTGTACGGCAGATTTGGCGATGAGGTCTGATGACATTGGTCTGATTGCTCTCTTGTAACTGGTCATTTATCCCCTTATGGAGAAAGGGTAAGATACTTGTATTCTCGTTATTTCTAATCCCATTGTAAAGGCACTCCTCATGGCTAAACTGTCAAACCTTGCGCACCGCGATATTGAAACCGTGCTTCACCCTTACACCAATCTTGATGCACACCGAAGCGTTGGTCCGTTGGTTTTGGAAGAAGCGCGCGGCATCCATGTGTATGATAATGAGGGTAATGAGTATATCGAAGGGCTGGCTGGCCTGTGGTGCACATCACTTGGTTATGGCAATCAAGAATTGGTTGATGCTGCTTCTAACCAAATGAGCAAACTGTCATACACTCATTTGTTTGGCCACAAATCTCATGATGCGGCAATCGAGCTGTCAGAAAAGCTCAAAGAAATAGCTCCATGTGAAACCTCCAAAATTTTGTTTTGCGGCTCAGGTTCAGAGGCTAACGACATGCAAGTCAAGCTCACATGGTATTATAATAATGCCCGTGGCAAACCTGAGAAAAAGAAAATCATTTCCCGCATTAAAGGCTATCATGGTGTAACAGTTGCATCGGGTTCTTTAACAGGTCTGCCACCTGTTCATGCTGATTTCGATTTGCCGATTAAAAACATCCTCCACACCTCATGTCCACATTATTATCGCTTTGGTGAAACGGGTGAAACAGAAGAGCAATTTGCCGATCGTATGGTCCAAGACTTTGTTGACTTGATCGAGCGCGAAGGGCCAGAAACGGTTGCTGGTTTTATTGCCGAACCGGTGATGGGCGCGGGCGGTGTGTTGGTGCCACCGAAAACTTATTTCTCCAAAATGGGTGCGGTTTGCCAAAAGTATGACATCAGGTTTATTGCCGATGAAGTCATCACAGGATTTGGCCGCACAGGCGATTGGTTTGGTTCCCAAACTCTCGATATTAAACCCGATAGTATTTCAATGGCCAAAGCTATTACATCAGCATACTTCCCGCTTGGCGCAATCACCATTGAAGAAGACTTGTATCAGGCCATGCTAGAGCAATCAAAAAAAATAGGCACTTTTGGCCATGGTTATACGTACACGGGCCATCCCGTTGGCGCTGCCGTGGCGCTTAAAGTTCTAGAGATTTATGAACGTGACAACATGGTTGCTCGCGCCGCTAAAATGGGTGAAACTTTCATGGCCCGTTTGAACGCTTTAGCCGATCATCCCTTGGTGGGTGAAGCGCGTGGTGTTGGCATGGTTGGGGCGTGTGAATTGGTTTCAAATAAACAAACCAAACAGCCGTTTGATCCCAAAGATATGGTGGGGCCAAAAGCTGCTGGCTTTGCCCAAGACAATAAACTCATTTGCCGCGCTGTTGGTGATGCATTGGCCCTTTGCCCACCATTGATTATCACAGAGAGCGAATTAAATGAGATGTTTGATCGTTACGAAAAGGCGTTAAACGCCACGCTTGATTATGTTACCAAAGAAAACCTCCTGACATAATCACGCAGGCACCTATTCGCCCAACCTCAATTGATCTTAATCAATGTGTGGTTGGGCCGCCTATGGCTATCTCCATTTCATGGATGATACTCTTTTAAAATACGCTAATTTGGATGTGCCTCGTTACACCAGCTATCCAACCGCTGCCCAATTTGCAGACTTTCCCGATACTTCACTTTGGGAAAGCTGGCTTGGCGCATTAGATAAACAAGCCAGCCTGTCGGCCTATATTCACATTCCTTTTTGCGAGAAGTTGTGCTGGTATTGCGGCTGCCATACCTCTGTACCAAATGGTTATGATCGCGCCACAACTTATGTTGATACGCTGCTGAAAGAAATCGACCAGACAGCACCGTTGATCGCAACAGAACATGGCAATGTTTCGCACCTTCATTTTGGTGGCGGCACACCGACATATTTAAACGGTAAAGACATTGGCCGTATCGTCGATAAAGTTGAAGAAAAAATGGGTTTGCGAGCAGGCGGCGAAGTGGCAATTGAAATTGATCCGCGTACCTTTTCTCGAAAACAAGGTGAAGAGCTCGCGCAAATGGGTTTCAATCGCGCCTCATTTGGTGTTCAGGATTTCAACCTTGAAGTACAAAAGAAAATCAATCGCGTTCAACCCTATGAGCAAGTGGAAAAGTGCGTCAATGATTTGCGTGACGTTGGTATTCCATCGGTTAACTTCGATTTGATTTATGGCCTGCCAGCACAAACCGTGGAGAGTGTTATAGAAACAGCTCACCAAACCGCAGCGCTTAATCCATCGCGTGTCGCCGTGTTTGGCTATGCCCATGTGCCATGGTTTAAAAAGCAAATGAAACTCATAAAAGAGGAAGATTTGCCAGGCACGCAGGCGCGTTATGAACAAGCAATGGCCATTGCAAAAGTCCTACAAGAAGAGGGCTATATCGCTGTTGGGTTAGACCACTTTGTCCGCCCCGACGATAACATGGCTCAAGCTTTAGATGATGGGACGCTGCGCCGAAATTTCCAAGGCTACACCACCGATGCCGCCGATGCGATGATCGGTTTTGGTGTGTCTTCAATCAGCGAATTTCCACAAGGGTTTGCTCAAGGTGGCCGTGATACGCTTTCCTGGAGCAATGCTGTTAATGCGGGGCGTTCGCCCGTTGGTCGTGGGCTGACAATCAGCAAAGAAGATAAAATGCGGGCGCAAATTATCGAACGCTTGATGTGTGACTTTACGGTTGATCCAATTGCAATCGCTAAAGCACACGGGTTTGACCAATCGACTTTGATGAACGCTTTTGACAGCCTTAAAGGGCTTGAGTCAGATGGCATGGTGAAGATGAATGGCTTTGTCGTTACCGTTCCGCAAGACCGTAAAATCTTTGTCCGCAACGTTGCCCAAGCCTTTGATGCCCACTACGTCCAAGCCCCCGCAAAACATTCGCGCGCAGTTTAAAGCACCTAACTTTATAAAAACTGCTCAAGCTGTAACTTTACCTGTAACGTCAAGCCTTTATTGCGGGTGAGTAAGACGGGGATTGGATCTGCCGTTCCGTCTTTTGGTATAAGCTCTAATGTTTCATAAACAGCGCCATGATTGGTTTTTTGAATGCGTGCAATCTGCGCCCATTCTGTGAAGTTTTCAGTGGTTTTTAGCCAGCTAAAGGTTTTTGTCTTTAGGCCTTGTGGGCTAATGGTGATTTCATCTTTGCTGGCATAAAGCCGTAGTGCTGAAATGCCCAACAAAAAATCTGCTAAGGTCAAAATGCCCAAAATGATGGCGATGTCGCCATAGGATAGGGAGGTGGCAAAGATGAATAGTGCCATTGCCAAGCCCATAACAAAAATCATCCATATGCCAGAAACAATCAAGGCACGTTTTGCAGGGCGCGTATCGCGTGGCCACTCAATTGTCATGGGCAAATCTGATAGATCTGGCACGACCGAGACTTTTTTATCGATAGGGACAAAAACCACTTTAACGTCCTAACGTACTTCGCAAATATATTTAGAATAAACCCAGCCAGATGGCCCTTTGTATGAATGATCTTGGATGCTGCGTTGAACAATCACCTCGCGCCATCCACGTTCAGCCGTTGGGTTCATCGTATAGATAAACGTGCCCGGACCTAATTTTCGTAGCATTCGACAGTTGGATGAACCACATTGGCGAAGAGCCAAAAAGTTATCACCATTTGGGTTAAGGTTGCATACAACATACTGCTCGCCAGAATATGCTTGGGCAGCTGAACTTGCCCCTAACACAGCAATGGCGCTAATCAAGCCTGAAAATAAAACCGACGTAAAGGTTGAGTGTGAAACTGACATATAGCCTCCAGTTTGATAAGTAACGACCACATTAGATCATTTTTTTATCGTTCGGTCATATGATCTTTATCAAGTATCGCGCAAATGATTTCGGCCCTGCTCGAAAGCAAGGCCGCCATTTATGTGATGTAATAATAGTCAAATGTTGCATTAGTCGTCGTCAGTAATGAAGTCTTGAATGATTTTTTCATTCTTTGCCGTTTCCAACTGATTTAATTTGTCATGGGAAAGGCGTTCATCCAAACGGTATTTTACCAAATTCACCAAGCTCAAAGTCAGCATGAAAATACCCATGCCCCAATACCCTTTGGTGGCTAAATCAACAGGGGCTAGCCATATAGACAGCGCCATCATCACATAAGACGTAACCACGCCAAGGCCGTTGAACATTACATACACGCCGTTGCTTTTATCGTTATTCATTGTCATATACTCCCTAAAATAATACTTGGCTTGAAGGTTTGAATTGAAAACCCGTTTCTTAAAACGCTCCAGAAACAGAAGAGGTTTTTGATGACGCGTTTACTTTTTAGACAATCGGGCCAACACGTCTTTTGCATTTGATTTTCCTGATGTGCCATATCCAGCCTCCGCTAATTGTTGTTTAATATTGTCATGGTTCAGTCCGCGATCGATTTCATCGAGCACTTCGCCTTGCTCAAACGGGTCATCTTGATTAACCACGCGATTGATAAGGCTTTCAGCTTCACGAAAAGCATCTGTATTGCCGATTGAACGATTGAGAGATTTTTGGGCTTTGCGCTCAATATCCATCGCGATTGCCGTTGTTGCCCCTTGGCGCAAATCAACAAGTCGGCGGTGGGCTTTTTCAATTGAAAGCTGCATACGTCCCGTGCGCTCATTCAATCGTTTAAGCGTGTTTTTGCGAACAACAGCTTCATTTTCAAGTTCGGCAATTGCCGTTGCTGCCTGATGAGCCAGCGTTTTGCTTTTATCTTTTAGGGCTTTTCGGGTGCGAGATTCTAAATCCTCGATCCGCGCATGCAATTGTTTAAGAGAGCGTTTTTCGCGGCGGCGGCGAATGATGAGGCTGGCAAGTGTGTTTTTTGCCTGAGCCAAACCTTGCTCGGCCTCGCGAATTTTTTGTTTGATGAGGTCAATTGCAAAGTGATCTGTTGCCGTATCAACAGCCCGCGCATTGGCTCCTTTGACCAAAGTTGAAAGCAGATTGAGCATGAATAAAGTTCCTTTCTGTTATTGGTTCGTGGTTGAAACTGTTTATGAACACTGTTCACCTATTACAGATAGGTATTTTTGAACGCCGTTCAAGTTAAAGATGAACAATGTTCAAACTTGCCAATTTATGGTAAACAAAGAATTAAGGATTCGGTGCCGACATTTTAGGCAAAAATTGTAACCAATCAAATGCTTGTAAGGTGAAGTGAAACGATGACTCTTGAGCATGATAACGTCCGCGCAAAAATTATTGAAACGACATTGTCGTTGCTTGATGAGGGCGGTTTGGAAAATGTCAAAGCCCGCAAACTTGCAGCAAAAGTTGGCGTGTCCGTTGGCACAATTTACAATATTTTTGGTAACGTTGATAAACTGATCCAAGAAGTCAGCGCCCATATTCTTTCTGATATGAACAAAATGGGCCAAGTTAATGTAGCGCGCTTTGAAAACGAGCTGGAACAAAAAATTGCCAGCGGCGAGATCAAAGACACCCACAAAGAAAAACTACGGTTTAGATTGTTGGCACTAGCTTCAACTTATATGGAATTTATTGAGGCCAACTCTGAGCGTTGGGGGGCCATGCTCGCCTATAACCGTAATCGCTCCGAAGGGGCGGTAGCTGATTGGTATGTGGTTCAAAAGAATGCCTTGTTTGATTTGGTTGGCAATGTGTTGGCTCAAACGAAATTTGGCCAAGATCCAAAAACCCGTATGATTGCTGCGCGGGCATTATGGTCGGCCGTTCATGGCATTGTGACCATGAGCTATGTCGGACAAGTGAGCGATAAATCGCGTGATTTTACTTGGGCCCAGATTGAACTGCTTGTGAACACCTTTGTTGACGGCATTTAAAACCTTGCCTGTAAAGCCCTACCAGTAAACCTCTGCCTGCAAAGTGCATTTTCGTGACATCAGTTCTGCATGGTAAGTCTTGAATCCATATATCTAATAATTTCACCTAAGCGAGTAAATTGACACAGGTCAATGTGATCTATGTCAAATCGCAGCATTTTTCGGCGCATGCTAGACACCTGTGGGCGATAAGAGGGGATTTCTTATTGCATTGGTTCAGGTCTGGTTAGTGCATACGATTTTGTAAAATTTCTTAAAGGTTCGAAAAATGAAAAATACAGCTGACAACAAACCCTCTTCAGCTCCAAGCGTGTCGCGCCGAGCATTTCTCTCAAGTACAGCAGTTGCAGGTGCCAGTGTTATGGTTGCCGATGCAGCAATGAATTCAACAACGGCGCAAGCGGGAAGTCACATGGCTAATAAAGCATTGACTGAAGCTGAAATTGGCGCACTTCCACGCGTTAAGCAAGAAATGGTTATGCCACCTGCATTGCCAAAGCACGATCAAGTTGCAAAAGGTGGCCCAAAAGTTGTTGAAGTGAAATTGGTCATTGAAGAAAAGAAAATGGTCATCGATGAAGATGGCACAGAAATTTGGGCGCTAACCTTTAATGGTTCTGTTCCTGGTCCCATGATTGTTGTCCATCAAGATGATTATGTAGAACTTACTTTGGTTAACCCAGATACTAATGTAATGGAACACAACATTGATCTTCACGCATCAACTGGTGCGCTTGGCGGCGGCGGTCTGACGCATGTTTCACCAGGTGAGGAAGTAACATTCCGTTTCCGTGCAACAAAACCAGGCACTTTTGTTTATCACTGTGCACCAGGTGGTGCGATGATCCCTTATCACGTTGTGCATGGCATGAACGGTGCAATCATGGTTCTTCCTCGCGAAGGTCTAAAAGACAGAGACGGTAAAGCCATCACTTATGACCGGGCTTATTACGTTGGTGAACAAGATTACTATGTTGCCAAAGATAAAGATGGTGAATACAAAAAATACGAAACAGCTGGCGAAGATTACGCTGATGCCATGGAAGTTATGGCAACTCTTATCCCTAGTCATATTGTATTCAACGGCGCAGTTGGCGCTTTAACTGGTGACAATGCTCTAACTGCAAAAGTTGATGAAACCGTTCTTATTGTTCATTCACAAGCAAACTATGACACCCGTCCTCATTTGATTGGTGGCCATGGTGATTATGTTTGGCAAGCAGGTTCATTTAATGACATTCCAGATACCAATCTTGAAACTTGGTTTATTCCAGGTGGTACTGCTGCTGCTGCAATTTATACTTTCAAACAGCCAGGTGTTTATGCCTATGTAAATCACAACCTCATCCAAGCGGTTTTAAAGGGTGCAACAGCGATCTTTAAGGTTGAAGGAAAATGGAATGATGAACTGATGAAGCAAATCAAAAAACCAACAGCTATTAAGTAAAAATAGTTTCGTTGCGGTTTGCATGTGTGAACCGCAACGAACTTTTGGTTTTTGATGATGCCTGTAAGGGCAAATTCAAGAAGATATAAACGCGAAGGTTTAAAGCAATTAAACTTAGACGCTGCAAGCACTGCTCTAGAGTTGTTCTGGTTTACATTAAACCAGAACAACCTACTTAAGGTATTGATAATATTGCATTTCATGCAGTGTTTGTGATTCATACAAAACATGAAATGCTCTAGCGCGGTTTTTAAGGTTTGAAATTATTCACAAATCATTGGTATCTAGGAAAGAAAAATGTCACGTCTATCTTCTATCCTAATATTGGCCTTGGTCAGCATTGTAAGTATTGCACTTTACAATTTGCCGATGGTTCAAAAGCTTTGGACAATGCACAAACCTTTACCAGGGTTGGAACTTGTGAAGGTCTCTCCTGGTAATTATGATTTGACGATTTTGGTGCCCAATTCGTTAGAGCG
>JAMOMM010000386.1 GCA_027067085.1 Hyphomicrobiales bacterium | reverse complement strand
GGTTATGGTTAGGGCCATGGCGAATAGGGCGGTGAGGAGGGCTGTGGTGAAGGAGAATGTCCATGTCATTTGCATCACATAGTGAATTATGGAATAGGCTGCTGCCGCGCCGATGAGAATTGAGAATGCGGCGGTGATGAAGCCGAGCAGAGCGTATTCGTAAATGAAGGCGTAAACCAATTGGGTGCGGGTTGCCCCAAAGGTTTTGAGCACCACGGCATCATAGGTGCGTGTGGATAGGCCTGATGCAAGGGCACCAGCTAATACTAAAATGCCAGTAATCATGGTGATAGAGCTGGCAGCGCGAATGGCGAGCAGAAGTTGGCCAAGCAAACTGTTGACGGCATCAAGTGCGTCTTTAATGCGGATGGCGGTGACGGCTTTATATTTATCTGACACAGCGGCCAGCAAATTATCTTCGTATTTATTGTCCATGGTGACGGTGACGAGGTGAGTGTGGGGTGCGCCCTTTAAGGTGCCTGGTGAGAACACCATGGCAAAATTAATGTTGAGCGATTTCCAGTTGACCTTTCGAAAGCTGGAAATTTTCGCCGTGACATTGCGACCTAAAATATTGACGGTAACTTTGTCGCCGATTTTTAGACCTGCCCCTTTGGCTATTTCATCAACAAAGGAAACCAGCGGTGAGCCAGCATAGTCCTCTTTCCACCATTTGCCTGCAACAAGGGTTGAGCCTTTTGGGATTTTATTGGCGTAGGTAATGCCTCGTTCACCGCGAAAAGCCCAATTGACTTCTGGATCGATTTTAATTTCGCTAAGGGGCTTGCCGTTTAAGGTTTGAATGGTGCCGCGTAACATGGGTGCAGACCCTGTTTTTTCAACGCCTTGTTGGGCTTTGGCAAAGGATTTGAATTCGTCCAATTGATCGTTGCGAATATCAAGGAAGAAGAAAGATGGTGCTTGTTTGGGCACGGCGGACTCTAATTCATTGGTGACGTTTTTATCAACCAATGCCAGCGTGACAAACAGCGTGAGACCGAGACCAAGTGCCAGTACGATGGAAGGAGTGGGCGCGCCTGGGCGATACAAGTTGGCTATGGCTAGCCGAGATATGGCCCGTTTTGGTTTGGCAAAACGCTTTGCGCCCCACATGATGAGGCGTGCAAGGCCGATGAGGAAAACGAACGATATACTAACACCTGCTAGGTAGCCCAAGGTAATGATGGTGTTGGGATAAGCATAGAGTGCCAAGCCAATAATGGCGGCGATGGATGATAAAATGATGACAAGGAATGGCCATTGGGGAATGCGAAAAGTGTTTTCTAAACTGCCGCGAAATAATTCAGAGGCTGGTGTGTCTTTGGCATTGGCCAAGGGCCACAAACTAAATGCTATCGTGACTAAAAAACCAAACGCGGCTGCAATGGCCAAGGGGGCCAGTTCTATGTTTGGTTCTAGTGGGACGGGCAACATGTTTTGCAATAACGGCATGGCAATGAGGGGCAGGCCCGCACCGATCAATAAGCCGATAAAGATACCAAGAGCGGCAATAGCAAAAATTTCAAAAAGGTAGGTTGTTAAAATGATTGAGGAAGACGCGCCAAGGCATTTAAGTGTGGCGATGTTTTTTTTGCGGCGGTTCATAAAGGTTGAAACTGCATTTGCAACGCCCGCGCCGCCAACCACTAAGGCTGTTAGGCCAGTAAGAGATAGAAAAAATGTA
>JAMOMM010000385.1 GCA_027067085.1 Hyphomicrobiales bacterium | reverse complement strand
TAGTATTGTGAATGTAAAGAGGTTGTGTTTTGCAACCTCTTTTTTTATGGAGAAATAGTATGGCTGAAAAGTCGATTTTAATCACGGGCTGTTCGACGGGTATCGGGTTTACCTGTGCGCTGGGTATGAAGCAGCGCGGGTGGCGGGTGTTTGCAACAGCGCGCAATGATGCTGATCTTAGTCGCTTGGCAGATTTGGGGCTTGAAACAGTTTATCTAGATTATGCTGAGCCGAAATCTATTGAAGCGTGTGCGAACGAAGTGCTTGAAAAAACGGGCGGTAAGTTAGATGTGTTGTTTAACAATGGTGCATACGGGCAGGGCGGTGCTGTTGAAGATCTGTCAACAGATGTGCTGCGGTTACAATTTGAAACCAACGTGATTGGCTGGCATGATCTTAATTGCCGAATAATTCCTGCAATGCGTAAACAGGGGTTTGGCCGTATTGTGCAGTGTTCGTCTGTGCTTGGGCTTGTGGCACTTAAATGGCGTGGGGCGTACAATGCGTCAAAGTTTGCGATTGAGGCATTGTCCGATACGATGAGGTTAGAGCTTCATGAGACGGGTGTTTTTGTTTGCCAAATTGAGCCAGGACCGATCCGATCTAAATTTCAAGCGCGGGCAATTTCAAATTTCCATGAAACAATCAACGTTAAAAACTCACCACATCGCGCAACCTATGAACAACAAATGTCTGAAAAATCAGGTACTGCATTAAATGGATGGGGGCCAGAAACACCTCAAGAATCTAAGGAACGCACGGGTGGGGGCTGGAAACCTAAGTTCCGCCTTGGCCCTGATGCGGTTTTAGATAAGCTCATTCATGCAGCTGAAAGTAACCGTCCAAAGCCTCGGTATTATGTAACGTTGCCAACCCATATAGGGGCATTTGCACGGCGAATTTTAGCTGGGCGTTGGTATGATGCATTCTGTCGAAAAATTTCTTAGATATAAAAACAACAGAACAAATAAAAAGGGCCAACAAAACTGTTGGCCCTTTTTTGTATGAGAAATTTGGACTTTAACGCAATGTCGTTAAGTGTTGTTCTTGAGTTTCATACTCATCGCTTGAGGTATTTTGTGTGGTAATAATCACAGGCTCTTTGAGCTCTGGTTTTGCCTTCATGCCTAAATTCTTGATTGCTTCACGCAATTTTCTGAGTTCGTCGTCTAGCTGGCTTTCAGAAATAATTCCACCATTGTCTTCTTGCGTCTCTATGGGCGTGCCTGCTGGTTCGTTTGCCTGTAACTCACTATTGGGCGCAGCGGTTTCTTCTTCATTCGTACATTCTTGGCTGGCTTTAGCTGGGCTAGCTTCTTCGGCTTGAACTGCTTCAGCTTTGGGAGTTGATGACTCTTGAGGGCTTTTTAATGATGGCTCAGGTGTGAGGGCATAGTCTTGGTCAATTGCAACGTCAGGAATGCTAAATGCCTGATCTTGATGCGTGCTTGGCTCAGGTATGATTTGGAACGGCGCAACCATTTCGTCTGATAGTGCTGTAAAGGGGCGCGAGGCTTCTTTGATGTCTTGGTCTGAGAATGGGGAGACTTCGAGAGTTTGGCCAATTTGAATTGAAGCGAAACCTGCTTGAATGTTTGGTTGTTCTTCATCAATACGATCATCACTGTTAGCCTCAATCATTGGTTTTGAATCAAAGGCTGCAAATGGTGCATCGGAGCTTTTTTTATA
>JAMOMM010000384.1 GCA_027067085.1 Hyphomicrobiales bacterium | reverse complement strand
ATCAGTCACCGAAGATACCGTCAGTTTTATGCTGGCGCGAATGGAGCGCTCAGCTCAAGCGGCATGCGCTCTTGTCGATAAGATCGATACTTTAGCCATGCAACAAAAAGCTAATATTACAAAGCGTTTTGTTTCAGGGATTTTAAACGCTTAAATGCTATAGTATGGGCAAGATTGAATGGCCACTAAAGAGCCAAAATACTCGGCCAAAATACTCGGAGCGTAAAACTTTAAACATGATCGATATAAAAAAACTCACGCTGGACCATCCAAAACGGTTTATCAACCGCGAAATTTCGTGGCTGGATTTTAATCAACGGGTACTAGAGGAAGTTGAAAATACCAATCACCCCGTGCTTGAACGGTTGCGGTTTTTGTCTATCTCGGGGTCAAATCTTGATGAGTTTTTTATGGTACGGGTCGCGGGCCTTGCGGGCCAAGTGCGCCAAAACATCATGGAAATTTCCCCTGACGGTTTAACGCCAGAGCAGCAACTAGAACAAGTGCGCGCTAAAGCAATAAAATTGATGGCCAAGCAAGATACGCAATGGAAAAAGCTAAAACCAGAGCTGGACAAAAATGGCATTAAAGTCATTGGTCCCCAAGATATTCGAGAATCTGACCGCGAATGGCTGGACGAATTCTTTCTAGATCAAATTCTGCCTGTGGTGACACCCATTGCAATTGATCCAGCTCACCCGTTTCCCTTTATTCAAAACCGTGGATTTATTGTTGCGCTAGAGTTAGAGCACCGTTCTACGCACGTTCATATGAATGCTTTGCTACCTATTCCGCAGCAACTAAAGCGGTTTTATAAACTACCGAAAAACAAGTCTAGTAAGTCTAAGCGCGAAAAAAAACTAGGTTTCAGCGAAAGGCGTTTTATTTCACTGGAAAATATCTTGTCAATTTACTCACCGCAATTATTTCCAGGCTACGATGTTGTCGGCCAAGGGGTTATGCGGGTTA
Organism: Hyphomicrobiales bacterium; assembly: GCA_027067085.1. Taxonomy (GTDB): domain Bacteria; phylum Pseudomonadota; class Alphaproteobacteria; order Rhizobiales; family Aestuariivirgaceae; genus JALWJW01. The sequence goes on along the minus strand of JAMOMM010000384.1, from coordinate 7,396 downwards.
TTCGTGACAGTGATATTGAGGTTGAAGAAGAAGCAGAAGACTTAGTTCGCTTGTTTGAGAAAGCTTTGCGTCGTCGCCGTCGCGGCGTGGTTATTCGACTTGAAATCAATGCACAGTGCTCGCAAAATCTTGCGGACTTTATTGCCAGAGAATTAAAAGTCTCATCTGAGTGTATCGTCATTTGCAAGGGGCTTGTGGGTTATGAAGATACCCGCCAACTCATTGTCAAAAATCGTACCGACTTGACTTTTAAGCCATATCACCCACGTTTTCCCCAGCGCATTCTCGATCATGGCGGGGATTGTTTTGCCGCCATTCGTGAAAAAGACCTATTGGTTCATCACCCTTATGAATCGTTTGATGTTGTGGTGCAATTCATTCGCCAAGCCGCCGCAGACCCAAACGTGGTGGCGATTAAACAAACGCTTTATCGCACCTCTAGCGATAGTCCCATTATCGCAGCTCTTACCGAGGCGGCAGAGGCTGGAAAATCTGTGATGGCGTTGCTCGAACTAAAAGCTCGTTTTGATGAAGCTGCAAACATTCAATGGGCACGAGATTTAGAACGTGCAGGGGTGCAAGTTGTTTTTGGCATTATGGAATTAAAAACCCACGCGAAAATTTCTATGGTTGTGCGCCGCGAAGATAATGAAATGCGCAGCTACTGCCATTTTGGCACTGGAAACTATCACCCAATAACCGCAAAAATTTACACGGACCTTTCGTTTTTTACCTGCGATCCAGCCCTTGGCCGTGATGCCGCTCGTCTATTTAATTACGTGTCAGGTTATGCAGAACCCAAAAAGCTTGAGCGTTTAGCAATCTCACCGCTGGACCTTAAAACAACGATTTTAGACTGTATCGATAACGAAATTACCCACGCCAAAGCGGGTCGTAAGGGCCATATCTGGGTTAAATTAAACTCGTTGGTTGATCCTGAAGTTATTGACGCGTTGTATGTCGCCTCAAACGCTGGCGTGCGGATCGAGATGGTTGTGCGTGGCATTTGTTGTTTGCGCCCTGGCGTGCCGGGCCTGAGTGAGAATATTACGGTCAAAAGCATCGTCGGTCGTTTCTTGGAACATTCGCGCATTGCCTGTTTTGGTAATGGTGCTAAGTTACCAAACAAGAAAGCAACAGTGTATATTTCCTCTGCAGATTGGATGCCTCGTAATTTACACCGCCGCGTTGAAACACTTGTGCCGTTGTTTACACCAACTGTTCATGAGCAGGTGTTAAGTCAAATTATGGTTGCAAATATGAGTGACAATCAACAAAGCTGGTATTTAATGCCCGATGGAACATCAAAACGCATGAAGCCAGCAAAGGGCACTGAACCGTTTAATGCTCATCAATTTTTCATGGATAATCCCTCATTATCTGGTCTTGGAAAAAACAAACGAAAAGCCAAAGGTAAACCTAAAGGCAAAAACAAGCGCAAGAAGAAGGGCAAAAATTCTTGAGTAAAAATGTTACCAACATAAAACCTATCCTGCCTAGCTTCTCACCTGTAGCGGTGGTTGATATTGGGTCAAACTCCGTACGCTTGGTGGTTTATGACGGGTTGCGCCGCGCGCCTTCGCCAGTTTTTAATGAAAAGATTTTGTGCGGATTGGGCAGAGGTGTTGCCGCAACGGGCATGATGAATCAAAAGGGTGTAGAACGCGCGCTCGTTGCCTTGGCGCGGTTCGGCGCGCTGTGCGAACAAATCGGCGTTAGTGATTGTTTTGCCATTGCAACGGCAGCGGCGCGTGAAGCAAAAAATGGCCCGCAATTTATTAAAGATGCGCAAGTGGCGCTTGGTCGCGAAATCAAAGTTCTTTCAGGGAAACAAGAAGCTGAATATGCAGCAATGGGCATTGTTTCTTCCATCCCTGATGCTGACGGTGTGGTAGGCGATTTGGGCGGTGGTTCGCTTGAATTGGTTGATGTTAAAAATGGTAAAAACCAAGGCGGAGTGACGCTACCACTTGGTCCATTTCGGTTAATGGATGCGATTGAACAAAGTGGGCGCGATCCAAAAGAAATCGTTGAAGAAGCTTTGATTGCAACGGGCATGATGGAAGCGATTAAGGGCCGCAGGTTTTATGCAGTTGGCGGTGCTTGGCGCAGTTTAGCCAAACTCCATATGCAACAATCTGGCCACCCTTTAAGCGTGCTTCAACAATATTCTCTAGTGCCAACTGCAGCACGCTCTGTTTCTATCCTTGTTGGCGGCATGGCCGAAAAAGAACTCAAAAACACTGACGTAATTGCAAAAAAACGGGCAGAAACCTTGCCGCTTGCAGCGCTTGTGCTTGATCGATTGCTCACCCTTGGCCAACCCGAACTGGTTGTTTTTTCCGCTTTTGGCGTACGCGAAGGGGTATTGTTTTCAAAACTAACTAAAGAAAAAAAAGCCCTTGATCCGTTGTTAGCAGGGTGCTGGGATTTTGCCCGCCGCTATGCTCGCTCGCCTGAACATGAAAAAGAACTTTGTGATTGGACCGATGTTTTGTTCTCAAATCCGTTGTTCGCCGAAAGTGATAGGGAAAAGCACTTACGCCACGCAGCTTGTTTGCTGGCCGATATTGGCTGGCGTGCATCGCCTGACTATCGCGGTGCACGATCTTTAAACCTGATTACCCAAGCTAACATTGTTGGCGTTAATCACCCAGGGCGGGCTTTTTTAGCTCTGACTATTTTTTACCGTTATCAAGGTCCAGTAAAAACCGAAGCGCCTGATAATTTAGCATCGCTCATTAACAACAAAACCCGTGAACGCGCCCGTCAAATCGCTGCCGTATTGCGTTTGGCATATTGCCTGACAGCGGCAATGCCCTCCATGCTGCCGAAACTAAGGCTGTTGGTAAATGATAAGAAATCACTACAACTTATCTTACCCGAAAATTTGGAAAATCTTACGGGCGAAATCGTCGATAAGCGCCTCAGTCAACTTGCGGATCTTATTGGCTGCCAAAGTGAAATTGTTATTGAGAAAAATTCTTAGCCAAATTCACTTAACCATTCATTCGGCCATTCATTCGGCAGCTTTCATCTTTTGCTCAGAACCACCAACAGCAAAAATTGCGGCTTTGCCATCTCTAAGGCCAATGGCAAGTTTGCCTGTTTTAAGATCTAATGCTGTACGACCAAACAATTCTAAACGCCAGCCATGAAGAGCTTTAACATCGGCATTATTATCAGCAGCAATGGCTTCAATATCAGACGCATTGGCAATAATACGTGAGGCTATGCCTTCTTGCTCGGCGGTGATTTTAAGTGCCAGTTTCAAAATCTCTGCAATTTCACCTGTGCCTTCTGGCATATGTCGATTACGTTGGTTGACCTCTGGCACCGTATCAAGGTCACGTGCAAGGCCGCGTTTAACCGCTGCAACCATGGCTTCACCATGTCGTGAATTTGCATAACCTTTAGGGACAGCCCGCAACCGAGACAAAGCATCTTGGTTTTTGGGTGCTTGCATGGCCAACTCGCCAATGGCGTCATCTTTAATGATACGATTGCGCGGCACGTCTCGGCGTTTGGCCTCTTCTTCGCGCCATGCCGCCACTTCCATCAAAATGGCTTGCTGAACCTTTTTGCGAGGACGGAACTTTACTCTGTTCCATGCCCGTGTTGGGTCGGTTTGATAGGTATCCTCATTAGTGAGTACACGCATTTCTTCGGCCAACCAGGGTTCGCGCCCCGTTTCATCGAGTTGGGTTTGCAGAATTTGGTAAATGTCGCGCAAAAAAGTAACATCGCAAAGCGCATAATTTAGTTGCTTGTCTGTAAGTGGGCGGCGAGACCAATCTGTAAAACGAGATGATTTGTCAATTTCAGCGTTGACCAACCGCCGCGCCAAAGGCTCATATCCAATTTGGTCGCCAAAGCCACAAACCATTGCCGCGATTTGCGTATCAAACAAAGGTTTTGGAATGACACCTGATAGGTGGTGAATGATTTCCACATCTTGCCGCGCGGCATGAAAAACTTTTATGACCGCTTCATTGGCCATCAATTGATAAAACGAGGCAAGGTCAATGCCATCAGCTTGTGGATCAATAATGGCTTCGTGCTCAGTGCCAGCAATTTGTATAAGGCACAGCTTTGCCCAGTACGTTCGCTCGCGCATGAACTCTGTATCAACGGTAATAAACTTGTCGCTTGAAAGGTCGCTGCACAGTTTATCGAGAGCAGCAGTTGTTGTTATAATTTGCATGTTTGCTAAAAAGCACGAGTCTGCACCAAAAGGCAACGGGTCAACTGTCGCGCGCAGGTTTATTTTTGTTCTTGGCTGACTTTGGTTTGACTGCACGTGCCATTTTAAACAAAATGGGTGAGGTACGCATTAAGCCAATAAACTTGCGACGGTCTTTCTTTTCCACAGAAGGGGTTGCAAATAATCGCCACACTGTTGCCACTGCAAAAGTGCCATGAACCAATGAAATGTAGGTGAAAAAGGCGTTGCTTCCAAACTCAGTCATCACCCATGCTGCAATTGACGGGCCGATGGTTGCGCCAAGAGAAAAGAAAAACATCAAACCTGCGGCCAGCAAAACATACTCACCATCTTTTGCCCGATCATTGGCATGGGCCGCAGATAGGGAATATAAAGGCAATGAAAATGCGCCAAAAATAAAGGCCCCCATGAGTAAGTCATTGACGTTTGTACCTGCGAAATAAGCCAAATATGAGCCAGCAGCAGCAGCGCCAAAAGTCGTGGCAATCAGAACCCAACGTCGATCATATTTATCGCTGAGCCAACCAAGAGGGTATTGCAGCACCGCGCCACCAATGATGCCCATGCTCATAAACAGCGCCACATTTGCCGTATCCATGCCAAGATTGGACGCAAATAACGGGCCAACCAGCCGAAATGATGAATTGGTCATGCCGATAATAATACAGCCCAAACAAGCGATCGGCGAAATTGCCCAAACCGCAGGCAAGCTGAACTTAACGGATTTAGGTGGGCGCGGATTGGTGCGATCTGCTAATGAAATTGGGACAAGTGAGAAACTCAACAGTATTGAAATAATCGCAAATAAAACGAAACCTTCAATACCAAATATTGGTAACAACAATTGTCCGCCCGTTACAAAGCTTAAATCTACAATCCGATAAATCGACAACACTTTGGCGCGGTTGGCATTATCCGAAGCATCATTGAGCCAACTTTCAATGACCATGAACAGGCCCGCAAATCCAAAGCCAGCAAGAAACCGCAAGGCTATCCAAACATAGGCATCGACCCATAAAACATACAATAGGGTTGTCGCTGCCAGTGATGCTGCAAGGGCTGAAAAGACGCGAATGTGGCCCACAGCTTGGATCATTTTAGCAGCGACCAACGATGAAATCATGAAGCCTGCAAAATATGCAGTACCCATTAAGCCGATTAACCCTGATGAAAACCCTTCTTGTGCGCCCCGCAACGTAATAAGTGTGCCCTGCAACCCATTGCCAGCCAGCAAAATACCAGCAGCAAGAAGAAGCGGTGATAGGGAGGAGATGGAGCGCATGATGGTCAGCCTAAAGCCTGATTTGAGTTTACCCAAAGAACTCAAGGCTAATTGTCAATTTGCCATTCGTCCAGTGTTTGTTCTGCAAACTGGTTATGCGCAGGGCGCAGGACGTGCCTTAAATATCCAACTTCAAAATAGGCACACCGTTAGAATTCATCTCTGTGGTGATGCCATCTTGGTTTATTACGCTGGTAATTCGCTTTCTAAACGAAGAAAAACTATCAAAGCTTACGACATCCACTGCTTCATCCAGATCAATTGTGACTCTAAACCGATTGCCGCCATTTTGGACCTGCACGCCTAGTACACGAGCAATAAAGGCATGGCCTAAATACCAGCCCGAAACGCGCTGGCCGATGTGAACAGGTTTTTTCTCAAGGAGGGTAGTTTTATTTATATTGGCAACCATAGTGTTCCAATCTCTATAGCCGTGTTGTGCTGCTAAGAGTTCTAACGACTTGGCGATGGAGACAGGTTTTTCGTCTCTTTCAAGCTGGGTCCTTAAACGCTTGGCCAGCATTTTAGCCTGTTTGATCGACAAGGGGTCTTGGTCGGTGGTGGGTGAGTTGTTCATCGCATAACCTCATTTTGTAATAAGTAGCGGAAATTTCGGTGGGGCTCGCATTGCCATCAAACCGCTAAAACAAAAATCGGGAGATGGGATTAAAACGAAGACTTCACCAAGGCTTTCACCAGCGAGCGGCAGGGGCTTCACCCTTGGGCGTTTGTTTAAAATGCAAATGGATAAATGTCAATCAGCGACTTTTATGCGATCAACGATACCAAACCCCAAGCAATCAATATTCCAAAGGCAAGTTGGAAATAGTTAGTGTGGCATTGAAGATAGTGACATCGTGCCGCGCAGTGTCTAAAGTTGGCATAAGTCAAGTAAGGACAATTGGTGGCATTGTAAAAATGCAGGCATCAGGGAATTGATCGGCGCTTTTGCGATACGGAAACGCTAACACAAATCGGAGTTTTATTATGAGAAATTTTTTTAAAATCGCGGCAACAATCGTTGCAATGGCCGCCATGGTATTAACCGCGCACGCTGGCGAAACCAAAGGCTTTAAATCAGTAAAAACAACAGCGGCATTTGATGATGTCTTTATTAGTTTGCAAGATGCTGTCATCAACAAGGGCTACAAAGTCGACTATGTTGGTCATTTGAACAAAATGCTAGAGCGTACGAGTTCAGCGGTTGGTTCTGTCACTGAAAAGGGCAGCGCATCGCCTTATGTAAATGCAAAGTTCATGAATTTTTGTTCGGCAAAATTAACCCATGAAGCGATCAGTGCCAATCCACAAAACATCGCGATTTGCCCATACGTTGTATTCATCTACGAAGAAAAAACTGATCCAGGTATTATCCATGTCGGTTATCGCCGCCCAGTTGCTGGCCCTTCAAAACGCACACGTAAAGCGTTTGATAAAATTGAAGCGATGTTGACAGAAGTCATCAACGAAGCGATTAAATAAGCCTATTTAAAAACTCAAGACAATCAAGCGAGCACCGCGATTTCGGCGCTCGCTTTTTTTCGGCGTTTTATTGAGCATGTCTCCCAAAAGTGGCTACCGGTTTTGGGATAAAGACATGCGTCAAAACAATGACTTAAAGCATGCCAATTGAATCATAAAAGCTGAATCATAAAAAAGGCGACATGCTTTAGAGCGCTTCATGTTTTGTTTGAATCGCAAACACAGCATGACGCGCAAGATTATCAATACTTTAAGCAGGTCGTTCTGGTTCAATGTAAACCAGAATGACTCTAAGCAAAAAGCAATTTGATTTTGTCTGTGGCAAACAAGGCTTTTCCTTGACAAATCGCGCCTAACATGGCCTTTTCGCCACAAAGTTTTCTTTATTTTTGATAGATATTTGCAAA
>JAMOMM010000383.1 GCA_027067085.1 Hyphomicrobiales bacterium | reverse complement strand
GACAAAAATGCCGATAATGAGTTTGTTGTAGCTTAGTGGGGTGCGTTGAATATCTTCCAGTACAATTCGTTTGCCACCAAATACTTTTTTGGCCGATAGCAATGTGTCCATCAATGTTCGATCAATATCGGAGGTTTCAAACACCGTGTTGGTCATGATGTCGTGTAGTTTAAGCGCGATATGGTTGCGCAAGGCTGCACCTTTTAATTCTGGTGGGGCGGCGAAACTGACAGGCTCTTGAAACGTGATGGTGATTTTGGGAAATAGTTTGAACCGCATCAGGCCAGACAATTTACCAAATCGAGATAATTGCGCGCCATCAATGCGTACGGGTAACACTTTTGCATCAGCTAAATGAGCGATGGTACCTGGGGTCTCGTAAATTTTCATCAAAGACCCCGTTACTGAAACCCGTCCTTCAGGGAACACGACGAGTGTGCGGCCCTTTTTAACTTCGGTAACTTGGGTGCGCGCTGCCATGGTGCTGGTTGGGTCAAATGGCAAAATGTCAAAAAAGTGCGATGCGAACTTTACCCACCATTTGTCCATGGCGTTTACATTGACGGCAAACAAAGCGCGCTCAGGTAAGAACGATCCGATTAAAGCGCCATCAATTGATGATTGGTGGTTGGCGATGATGACGACGCGGTCACCTGCTTTTTTGTAATTTTCTAGGCCTTTTACTTCAACGCGATAAATTAACCGCAGAAGAAACCGCCCGATTTTAGTGACTAGTGTTGAACCGACTGTATCTTTTGACACAATAACCCTCCCAATTTTTTTCTTTATCGTAGAGTGAACGAATCGGTACGGCAAGTGGGCAGGGCAAACGATGTGAGGTTAATGCTGGTTTGCGTGTGTTTTATGGATAAATGGTTATGAGATAAATCGCTCTGGATGCAGCGATGATTGTTCAATGCCCAAAGCTTTTATATCGGCTGGAATGTTTTGCTGGGCTATGAACGCACTGGCAATACGTGATATTGCGGGGGAGGTTTCAATGCCATAACCGCCTTGACCTGCGAGCCAGAAAAACCCCTTAGCGCGTGGATCAAACCCGATGACAGGGTGCTCGTCTGGTGCAAAGCTGCGAAGACCTGCCCATGTGTGCTCAAGGTGAGTAACTTCAAAACCCGTTGCTTGTTGAAAATCTTCCATGGCATGGGCCAGTGCCATATCGTCGGCCCACGCATCATGAGGCTCAACTGGTGTTTGGTCAGCAGGTGAGATCATTAGCTTTTTGCCGATAGGTCTAAAGTAAAAGCGGTCGCCAGCGGCAATAACAAAGGGCCAATGACTGACATCCCACTTGTCACTCACATCGATCAAAGCGGCAGAGCGCCTTTTAGGTTGTATGGATAGGGCTTTTAAGCCCGCCAGTTCTGCAACGTGGTCGGCCCATGCTCCAGCAGCGTTGACAATAATTGGGGCGTTAAACTCTTGCTGTTTTGTTGTTACCGTCCAAAGATTGTTGTGGTGGCCTAGTTTGATAACTTGGGCATTTGTCACCAGTTGGCCAGCATTTTTTTTGAGCCGCTTTATGTGGGCGGCCAGAAGGGCATCAACATCAATATCAAAAGTTTGAGGGTCGATGGAAAATTTTGTGTAATTTTGAGTGTTAATGGCGGGCACTTTTTCTAATGCTTGTGTAGTCGATATTTCTTGCATACCGTTGCTTAAACCAAGGTCAAAATGTTCATCATCACCTGATTTGGCAATCATCATTGTTGTTCGCGGAGACAATAATGGATGCTCACAAAAACCTTGGGGTGTGTTGTGGAAAAAATCCCCACTGGCATGAACCAAACTTAAAATCAGACCGGGCCCGCTGGTGGGTAAAAACACTGCTGCCGATCGCCCCGTTGAGTGGTAGCCAGGTTGGGTTTCTGCTTCTAACAGGATGACCGAGTGGTTGGATGACAGTTCATTGGCAAGGGACGCGCCTGCAATCCCAGCACCAATGATGATAATATCTGCAGAAGTGTTCATTGCGCAAGTTTAAGCTGATTACGACTTGTCTTTCAAGCGTTGTTTCACTTCTGAATATTCAGGCAAACGTGGTGTCCAAAATGAAAAATCGTCTTTTTCTGGGCGGTCAAATTCAACGTTTTTTGGCAGGCCTAAATTTTCTTGCAGGTAAGCTGATAAGCCGCCGCAAAAATGGGCAATATTTCCGCAGACATCACACAAGTTATAAACGCGGCCATCAATGCGGCGTGGTCGCCAGCCTTTGGGCATTGCGCGTTTTAAATCGGTTGGGCCATTGGTTTCTAGCTCAACTTCTTGCTGACAGGCTTCGCATTGAATTTTCATGTTTAGATTCCGCTTTTGATCTCGCACGAACGAGAAGGTTTTATATTGTAGCGGAGTGCATGAACACATTCAAATATCTAAATGCCACATGTAGGATAACCGTGGAAATTAAGCGTCATCTACTTCATTAGCTTGTGGGCTGATGGTTCTGAGTAAGGAAATACCAAAGAAGTAAACCGATGCGACAATCCACAACCAAAACACGATGGGTGAGGCTTCTTGGGCTTTTTCAACTTCGGGTGAAATGAGCATGAGGCGCAAGGACGTTGCGGCCCAAAGGACCGTCATTGGTAAGGTGATGTGGCGAAGTTTACGGACGCGCAATGGATGCACGAATTTAATTGGTACAAATGTTAGTACGGCGCAGACCACAATAACGACTAAATTTGTCCATTGTGATGATTGCATAATGTGGAAATACAAAACCAACAGGTTCCACAGCGCAGGAAAGCCTGAAAAATAATAATCCTCAGTTTTTACGCCCGTGTTGGCAAAAGTGTAGAGAGAAACAGCCATAATGCCCGCGGATACATAAATTTCGGTTCCAGGTGGGACAATGCCAAACCAATAAACCATCATGGCGGGGACGGCGACATAGGTGAAATAATCGATGACGTTATCGAGTGTGGTGCCATCAAATTGTGGTGTGAGTTCCTTAACGCGCGCTGCGCGGGCTAATGTGCCATCGATGCCATCGACAAAAAGGGCAAGACCAAGCCACATGAAAGCGGCCAGCTTATCGCCTTCTAAGATAGCAATAAGAGCTAAAAACCCAAGAACAATGCCCGAAGCTGTAAAGGCGTGAACTGCCCATGCAGCTGCAACGTCGCGCTTTGGATGTTCACTACTCATCTATCGGCCCCAATATAAACAATGCGATGCTAAAGCATCATACATGTGCAATTTACACGAGAGTTAAGGGGCGCGAAAGGGTTAAGCCGAGATTTGTTCAAGTTGTGCCAGGAGCACCGATGGATCGAACGGTTTATTCAAAATACCTGTTACAGACATATCACGCATAGATTCAAGCGTTTCAGCGTGTTCAGCGCCGTGTCCCGTAATAATGATGGTTGGCACACCAGCGTTATTTTTTTGTAACCGTGAATAAACTTCGATACCGTCAATCACAGGCAGTTGCAGATCAAGGATCATAACGTCAATTTGTGAATCGGGAGCTGAAACGATGTCGATGGCTTCTTGGCCATTATTAACAAGTTTACATTGATAGCCTGAATGGGCAATCACTTCGGCAAGCTGTGGGCCAAAGTCTGGATCATCTTCTGCAATAAGAACAATGCCCGCTGGTTTAACATCTTCAAGCATTGATAAAACTTTTTTCGGTTCAACTGGTTTGCCTAAAACACCCATTGCGCCGTGATCGATGGCTTGTTGGACCAATTGCTCAACACTATAGCCGGTCATCATAAAGACTTTGGCATTGGGTTTCATACGGCGAATTTCAAAAAAACTTTCAACGCCATTTTTGCCTGGCATCATAATGTCCATGAACGAAATATCGAAGTCTTGTTCAGTGTAGGCTTTGATCGCGTCTTCGCCTGAATAGGCAACGAGGACATCGTGGCCTTCCATTTCGAATAGTTCAGCGAGCGAATCTGCTGCGTCTTCATCGTCATCGACAACTAGAATTTTTAAGCTCTTTTCAACCATGTCTCAGTCTCCCCACTGAATTCACAAGTTTCTAAAATTACAGATATTATGCACGATGAACATTAAGATAGGCTTTATGCGGAGGATTTTTTTATTGGAAAAATTTTGAGTTATTAAAGCCTTCCTTAACGCTGTTGAAATACTTGGTGCGGTATAAATCCGTATGTTTTGGAATTTTTAGTCAAAGAGGTGGAGACATGACTGAACAACACACACAAAACGCAACATCACTGGCAGCAGCAGGTAGCGTTCAGCGCGTCCGTGTTCTTGTGGTTGATGATGAAGTTTTGGCGGCAGAAGGCGTTCAAGATATTTTGGAGCTGGAAGGTCATATTGTCGGCATGGCTCATGACAAGGAGTCTGCGTTACAAGCAGCTAAAATGATGGCGCCTGATTTGGCCTTGGTTGATTTGCGCTTGAAGCAGGAGTGGGGTCTAGATGTTATTTCTGCCTTAAATGAAGTATTCCCAAACTTGCTATGCATCGTACAAACGGGAAATTCAGACTCTAATGTGGTTATTGATGCCTTGCGTCATGGTGTTTATGATTATCTTGTTAAACCGTTTCAACCAGATCAATTGCTGCGGGTAACGGCGCGAGCTGCTGAAAAAATTACGCTTGAACGTGAACGTGTTGAAATGATGCGCGAGTTGGCCAAAGCGAAAGAACAAGCTGAACTTGCCAGCACCTCAAAAACCGAATTTTTAACCCGTATGGGGGGCGAGCTGGGTCAGCATTTTGCGACTTTGGTTGAATTGTCTTCAACAATGGCACAAGAGCGCCTCGGTCCGATTGGCAATGAACAATATACGACCTGCGCGCGCGGTATTGCAGCAGGTTGCGCGAGAATGCTCAATAATATGCGTAATATCGGTGAATTGGGTTTGCTCGAAGCAGGCAATAAACCGATCAACGCAACGGACTTTTCACTGGCTGAGGTGGTTCAAGAAGCTGTTGGCCGACATCAAGCGATGATTACGCAGAATCAGTTGGTGGTGGAAATATCTATTGAAGAGAATATTCCTGCCATTCAAAGTGACCGCCTTCACTTTGTGTCAATTTTAGATCATTTAGTTTCTAATGCCGTGAAGTTTTCACCTGCTGGTGGACGCATTGGAGTGAGTGCGCGGATGGATGAAAAGGGTGACTTGTGGCTGCAAGTGAACGATCATGGTCAAGGTATGCCAGACGATCAAATTTCAGTGGCAATGGCACCGTTTGGTCGCGCCGTGGCTGGTGATGGGGCCTTATCGGGGACTGATCCGTTTTGTGCAGGTCTTGGTTTGCCATTGGCTCAGCGTTTGGCACAATTACTTGGTGGAAAATTGGGTATCAAGAGCGTTGTTGGTGCAGGAACGAGCGCGCGAGTATTTTTCCCGCGTGACCAAGTTTTTGAATTTGCCAAACGTCGAAGTGCTGTTTTATAGAACTTTGACATTAAAACCGTAAGTTAATCCAAAATTTTCACATTTTTAAGCTTGTGTGCGCCTTGAGTATGTTGACATTTAATCTCAATTGCTTTTATGGTGCGCGCAATCTTGTAGGGACGCGTGTGGCGTCCTCATTTATTATATCAGGTGTTTTGACATGAAAGTTCGTAGTTCTATTAGATCATTGGCCAAACGCCACCGTGACAACCGTGTAATCCGTCGTCGTGGTCGTATTTTGGTTATCAATAAAACCAATCCACGTTTTAAAGCCCGCCAAGGTTAATTCTTGGGGCTTAATTGCCTGCATTGATTTTTGCACGTTACTTTTTGCACGGTAATTTGATTTACAAAGTTTTGAAATGAGCGCTAAACTGGTTGTTATGAAACAAATCAGTTTAATAGCGCTCGTTTTTTTGTTGCAGCAGTCTAATTTTGCGGTGGCGCAAAAACCTGTTGTTGAACAGCTTAAAAAAACCCCTAATAACTCAACACCTAAGGTTTTGACTCAAAAAGACAAAAAGGCACTTCAAGAAGAGGTTCTTGATACTTTTTTTGGTCGGCTTCATGTGGAAAAAGATCCCGCAAAAGCGCTTGTTCTGACGCGAGCGATTTGGCGAACATGGGCTAAATCTGGCAGCGATACTGCTGATTTGTTGTTACAGCGTTCCCAAAAAGCCATGCGCGCGGGCAAGACTTATGTATCGATTTCGATTTTATCACTCGTGGTTGAGCAATATCCAGAATTTGCAGAGGCTTGGAATAAGCGAGCCACAGCATATTTTATCTTGCAGAATTATCAAAAATCAAAAGAAGATATTCAAGAGGTTTTGAAACTTGAACCCCGACACTTTGGGGCATTGGCGGGATTGGGGATGATCTATCAGGCCGAAGGTAATGAAAAGAAGGCTTTGCAAGTTTTTAGGCGCGCGCTGGCAATAAACCCCCATTTAAAGGATGTAAAACAGGCAATAAAGCTTATTTCTGGTAAAATCGAGAAGGATATTTAGGGATAGCTGCTAAAAAAGTTTGCTTTTTTTTACTTCCCACTTACATAGAGTAAGATTTTTTTGTTTCTATTTGGCCCAAGGGGCATCTACGAGGGGCGTTCATACGTGGTTTTTTCGTTAATTGGCGGTTTCATACTTCTGTTTTTGGCAGGTGAACTTTTGGTTCGTGGGGCGAGTAATCTAGCTGAAAAATTGGGCGTCCAACCGCTGGTTGTCGGTATTGTTATTGTTGGCTTTGGCACGTCGGTTCCCGAATTGGCGACGTCGGTTCAAGCCGCGCTTCAAGGTGCGCCAGGTATTGCCATTGGTAATGTGGTTGGTTCAAACATGGCCAACATGTTGTTGGTTTTGGGCGCTGGTGCGCTTGTTTATCCCATTGCCACAAAACGGTCTCATGTATTTAGAGATGGCGGGCTTGGTGTTTTTGGCGCCGTGGTATTGTTGTTTGCTGCTTGGCAAGGTGGTTTGTCGCGTTTTACTGGCATTGTCATGGTTATCATTCTCATCGGTTATCTTTGGTATTTATTGCACGATGACCACCAGCAGCGAGAATATGCCAGAGAAGAGGCTGGAATTACCAAAGAGCCGTTTAAATGGTCTTCTATTAGCGTTGATAGTTTGATCCTTTTGGCTGGCTTGGTTGGCGTGTTGTTGGGCGGTAAGCTGCTTGTTGATGGTGCGGTTGAACTGGCTAAGGTCTACAACATCGATGAAGGTGTTGTTGGCTTAACAGTTGTTGCTTTGGGCACGTCATTGCCTGAGCTTGCAACATCTATTATTGCTGCGTTTAAGCGCGAAACAGATTTAGCTGTTGGCAATATTCTTGGCTCGAATATTTATAATATTTTCGGTATCGGCGGGATTACCGCAACGATTAGTCCAATCCCAATTGAGGGACAAATGGCGAGCCTAAACATTCCATTGTTGTTGGTTATGTCAATTGTTTTGGTTGGCATTGTTGTTTGGCAACATGGCGTTACGCGCATTACGGGCGGTGCGTTTCTTGTCGGTTATTTAGCCTATGTCTTTGCTTTACTTGCTTAATAAAAAATTTTGCACAAAAGGGAAATTAAATGAGCGCTTTAGAAATTTACCAGTTTAATTGTCGCTCGGATAACTTTGGCGTTTTGATTCATGATCCTGATATTGGTATTACCGCGTCAATTGATGCGCCAGATGAAAATGCTATCAACGAAGCTTTAGACCAAAAAGGGTGGACGCTGAGCCATGTTTTGCTGACCCACCATCACTTTGACCATGTGGAAGCAAACATTGCGCTGAAACAAAAGTGGGGCGCTATTATCGTTGGCAATCAGGCCGATCAAGACAGGATTCCTGGCATTGATATTGGTGTTGCTTGTGGCCAGCATTTTGATTTTGGCACGCACAAAGCAAAATTTATTGATACGCCTGGTCACACGATTGGTCATGTTGCCATTTATTTTGCGGACCAAAAATTGCTGTTTACGGGCGATACGATGTTTGCTCTTGGGTGCGGGCGGGTGTTTGAAGGCACCGCGGAACAGATGCATAAGAGCTTGTCTGTGCTTGCTGCATTACCCGATGATACTGTGGTTTACTGTGGCCATGAATATACGCTGGCAAATGCAGGGTTTGCCATGACCATCGATCCTGAGAATAGTGCATTGGTTGAGCGTGTGGCTCAAATTAAAGCATTGCGAGCTGACAAATTACCCACACTGCCGACAAGTATCGGGCAGGAAAAATCAACCAATCCGTTTTTGCGGGTGGATGATGCTCGCATTCGCCAACGGCTGAATATGGAAAATGCATCAGATGTTGATGTGTTTGCTGAAATACGTCGGCGCAAAGACGAATTTTAGAGGCGGTCTGGTTTAAATTGAACCAGACCGCCCAGCTTAAGGTATTGATAATTTTGTGTTTCATGCAGTGTTTGTGATTCAAACAAAGCATGAAACGCTCTAGTTCGCCA
>JAMOMM010000382.1 GCA_027067085.1 Hyphomicrobiales bacterium | reverse complement strand
TGTTACCACCTTCTTGCTCAAGAAATGAGCCATAGCCGCATTAGCTCAGGTGGTAGAGCACATCATTCGTAATGATGGGGTCGGGTGTTCGAGTCACCCATGCGGCACCAAATATTTTTTGCAAAGCGCAACACCAGATTCAACTTCATCAGGAAAAGTAGCGACAGTTGTTTCATAGAAACAACGAGAGCGAGTATTCGAGTTTTCTCTACCCCGCGCACCAAAGGCTTTTCGCAAAGCGAAATGCCAGCTTCAACTTCATCAGGAAAAGTAGCGCCATTTGTTTCAAAGAAACAATGAGAGCGAGTATTCGAGTTTTCTCTACCCCGCGCACCAGTTTTCTAACCATTGTTGATGCTTAGGTTTGATTAGGCTATGTCTAACCAAATCATACCTTTTCAAAGCAAGCTGCAATCTAAATGCTAAAAGTACTAAAACAAGTCTTCGGGTTTGATCGCTTTCGAGCGGGCCAAGAAGAACCAATATCAACCCTGTTAAATGGCAACAACGTGTTCTGCGTAATGCCAACAGGGGCGGGTAAGTCCCTAATTTTCCAAATCCCCGCATTAATAGGCCACGGGCTAACCATTGTTGTTTCGCCCCTTATCGCTTTAATGCAAGATCAAGTCAGCGCCTTAAAGCTTTTAGGCGTTGAGGCAGAGGTTTTAAACTCCACTCTAACCCCTGAACAAAACGATGAAGTATGGGGCAAAGTTCGCTGTGGACAAACACGCCTTTTGTACTTAGCACCAGAGCGCCTCATGAGTGGTGGCACCCTACAAACGCTTAAAAATTTTGACATAAAACTAATTGCCATTGACGAAGCCCACTGCATCTCACAATGGGGGCCATCATTTCGCCCTGAATATGAAAAGCTAACCGACCTCAAACAGCATTTTCCCAACATTCCGATTGCAGCTCTAACCGCTAGTGCCGATGAAGCGACCCGAAATGATATTGCTTTAAAACTTTTTGACGGTGATGTAACCACTTACGTATCAGGATTTGATCGACCCAACATCACCTTGTCTGTCGAGCCAAAAGCAGGTTGGAAACGCCAACTTGTGAGCTTTGTTAATCAACACAAAGATTGCAGTGGCATTGTATATTGCCTCTCACGAAAAAAGACCCAAGAAGCCGCCCAACTTTTATGTGATGAGGGCTTTACCGCCCTTGCCTATCACGCTGGCATGAGCAAAGAAGCACGGCAAGAAAATCAAGCCCGCTTCGTTAAAGACCAAAACATCATCATGACCGCAACCGTTGCCTTTGGCATGGGCATTGATAAACCTGATGTGCGGTTTGTCTTCCACACTGATTTACCCTCCTCAATGGAAGCCTATTATCAAGAATTTGGTCGTGCAGGGCGAGACGGCGAACCAGCTTTCGCCCACATGCTGTTCGGCTTAGATGATCTTCGCACCCGCCGCCAGTTTATCGAACAAGATGCGCGCGAAGATGTTTTAAAACGCCGCGAACATAAACGCCTAGATTCACTCGTAGCGTACTGCGAAGCACCGACATGTCGGCGGCAATTTTTACTTGCTTACTTCTCTGATAAAAGCGAGCCGTGTAACAATTGTGATGTATGCCTAAACCCCATAGATTTGGTCGAAGGCACGCGCGAAGGCCAAATGGCTTTGTCCGCCATTGCCCGCACAGGCCAACGCTTTGGCCCCGCCCATATTGTTGATATTTTAGTTGGAGCCAACACCGCACGATTAAGAGAACTTGGCCATGATAAATTACCCACATGGGGCGTTGGCACAGCGCATAATAAACAACAATGGCGAAGTATTATGCGCCAACTTGTCGCCGCACAATTTATCCATTTAGACATTGCTGAATATGGCGGCTTATCCATCACCCAATCTGGCCGCGACTTGCTAAAGGGCGATGCCAGTTTTTCATTTCGACCCATGCCTAAAAGTTCCAAAACCGATCCGCTACGTAAAAGGCCAGCAATGGTCGATGTTAATTTTGACGAGGCACAAACTGCTTTGTATAAATCTCTACAAGAAAAACGCGCCGAACTTGCAAGTGAAAAGGGCGTTCCAGCATACTTTATTTTTAACGATAAAACTTTGCGCGATATGGTGGCAAAACACCCCACAACACTCGATCAGTTTAGCGATGTTCACGGTGTTGGCGCGGCAAAACTAGAACAGTTTGGCGCGACATTCATATCCATCATCAACGCATCGCAAGGCACTGAATAAACTTTTCTCTACTGCTCTAACGTCCCAGGTTTACGTTTCGTTTTTGAGGCCTTATGGCCAGCAATTTTCATCAGTTGGTCCTGCACATGAACAAACCGCTGCATACTACGCGACACAACCAAACCAGATTGCGGCGCAAAATAATCTTGTTGGTTTTCACTTCGCCCAGGCAATGTAAGAACCGTTGCGATTAACTCGCCTTCATCGACCTTATCTCCACAATTTTTATGGAATAAAACTGTACCCGAAACATCGGCGCGAATAACTTCTATATCATCAAGCGGTACAACAACCCCTTGCCACTCAGTTTGTGGTGCTGGCTTTTCTGATACAATACCCCGCTGTTTAAAAAACTCAACCAAACCAGATGCATCTTCCTTTGCCATCGCTTGGCTCACATCACGCTCGCCACGATACTCTAGCGTTGAAACCAAGCGTTGCTCACTCTTGGGTTCCTTACAATTGCGCCAAGCATAGGCAACAGCTTCTTCAAAAGCTGAACTTTCACCATCTGATAAGAACACGGCATCAAGGCCAGCAGTCGCTGCCAAATCTTTAGCGCGAGGCCAAAACTCATTGCAAATATAGGCATATAACAGTGCCTCGCTATCGCAGTGAAGATCAAGCACAATATCAGCTTCAAGCGCCATTGAAAGTAAATGGGTTTTCAGTTGGTCAACAGCTTTGAGTGTTGTGTCCTTACTCAATAAAGAAACCCGATCATCATATGAAATAAGCGGGAAGCTGCGATTGAAATTATCGCGACCACCAAGTTCAAACCGCCCAAGGTTCAATGAGAATATTTTCTGGTCTGCACCAATAGGGTTTGCGCTTGGCACCACAGTAATATCGCCAGCAATCAAACCTTGTTTTTCTAAACCGCGCAACTGTTCACACAAAAAGTGCAACACCGCAGTGCCCGGCAATTCATCGGCATGTAAAGCAGCTTGTAAATATACTGTCGGTGCTTTGGGATCATGGCCTTTAAATCGAAGGATTGGCACTCGCCACTCAACCCCGTTTGTATCCCCTTGAATTTTAAATTCATTTATTTCCATGAAATCACCTCATTAGAACACAACAAAAAAGGCGGGGCACAAACCCCGCCTAATTGATAACCAATTACTTGGTTGCTGTTAAGTACTGAGTGTTAAGTGTTATAACGATACGGCACGCCAGCTTTTTCCATGACTTTTGAGTAGTCCTTAAAGATTTGCACCACTTTTGCAGCCCGTGGACTTTTTGAAGCCAAGCTATCCCAGAACTCGCCAGAGTCAGCAACCACTTGATCCCATTCTTTAGCTGGAATTTGAGTAAGTTCGAGCTTTTTACCTTCAACCCGAAGTTTTGCTTCCCCACCCCAATACCAAACTTGACGGTAGTAATGAGATGAATCCATTGACATTTTAAACAACTCTTGCAAATGCGGCGGCACTTTTGCCCAAGATTTTGAATTGGCAAAGTATGAGCCACACCACGCACCCGTCACGTTGTTAAGCAATGCATAGTTACAAGCATCGGCCCAGCCAACTTCATAGGCTTCAGTAAAGCCACACCAAGCAACACCATCAAGTTCGCCAGTCTGAAGCGCAACCTCAATATCATCCCAAGGCAACGTCACAGGCACAAGACCATATTTCGATAAGAACTTACCAGCTGTTGGCACACCAAAGACGCGCATACCTTTCATATCAGCCACAGAGCGAATTGGTTTTTTCGAGAAGATGTGAAGCGGATCCCACGCACCAGCACCGAGCCATTCAACGCCCTTAACTTCGCCATAAGCTTCAGCCCAAATTTCGTTCAAACCATAGTATTTAAACAACACAGGTAGATCGAGACTGTAACGAGTTGAGAATGGAAAATAGCCACCAAACACGTTAATATCAACAGGTGATTGCATGGTCGCATCGTCTGATTGAACGGCATCAATTGTACCGTTTTGCATGGCACGGAACAACTCATCGGTTGGCACTAATTGATCTGCATAATACAGTTCAATTTCCATTTGCCCGTGCGCTGCTTTATTAAATGCTTCGATTTGCGGTTTAATCACATGGGCGCCAAGAGGTGCACCTGAATAGGTTTGCATACGCCATTTAATCGGGTTTGATGCCGCATATGCATATGGAGTTGCAAGTGGGGCAGCAACCGCGGCACCAGTTACCGCAGCAAGGCCAGTAGCTTTCTTGAGAAAGTCACGACGCGGTAGCGATTCTTGAGGGATAATCGTACTCTTTTTATCGGTTTTTTTCATTGTTTCCTCCTTTGAAACATTTAGGGTTAAAACTAGTTTCTTATTGTTATTAGCCAAGAACGTATTTCGGTAACCACAAGGCAATCTGTGGGAACAACATCACTAACACGAGTGAGAACACCATAATTAAGACGAACGGGGTCACCGAGCGATAGATGTCCGTGAGGGTGATTTCTTTGGGAGCCATGGCTCGCATTAAGAATAGATTATAGCCAAAAGGTGGCGTCATATAGGCGATCTGGCAGGTGATCGTGTACAGCACGCCATACCAAACCAAATCAAACCCGAGTATTTTGACCAGTGGGATATAAAGCGGTGCCACGATAACCAGCATCGCAGTATCATCTAAAAACATGCCCATGATAATGAATGATAACTGCATAAGCACAAGGATCATCCATGGCTCCATGTTCAAATTATCAATGAACAACGTCTTGATCGCCTTAACCGCACCTAGTCCATCAAATACCGCACCAAAGGCTAGCGCGGCCAAAATGATCCACAAAAACATACACGAGATGCCCAGCGTCTTACGCAAAGTTTCTTCCATCACATGTGCGTTGAGGCGGCCCTTAAGCAACGCGGCAAGCGTTGCCCCGGTTGCACCAACCGCTGAACTTTCAACAAGGCTGGTGATGCCACCTAAGAATAAGCCCATCATCACAAAGAAAATCAAAAATGGTGCAATGCCCGCACGAAGATATTTTAACTTCTCACGCAATGGCATATCACGTTCTTCTTTTGGCACAGTTGGGCCAAGCTCTGGTTGAATTTTACAGCGTATAACAATGTAAATGATAAACAGTGAGGCCATCATAAGCCCAGGCATCGCGCCAGCAAGCCACAGTTTTGAAACTGGTTGGCGAGCAATCATGCCATAAAGCACGAGCACCACACTTGGCGGCACCAAAATCCCGAGCGAAGACCCTGCCTGCACCACCCCCGTAATCATCACCTTGTCATAACCACGCTTGAGCATTTCGGGCAACGCCACACTGGCTCCAATTGCCATGCCTGCCACCGACAAGCCATTCATCGCCGAAATAACCACCATCAAACCAATGGTGCCAATAGCCAATCCACCTTTAAGGCCGCCAAACCATACATGAAACATCGAATATAAATCATCGGCAACTTTGGATTCCGACAACATATAACCCATGAAAATAAACAATGGCAGCGTCAGTAATGGATACCAATTAAACAACTTGAACGCCGCATTGAACGGCATTTCAATCGCGCCATTACCATAAAGCAACAACGCAGCTGAGGCGGCGACAAAACCAATAGCACCAAACACCCGTTGGCCCGTAAGCAACACCACCAACATTGATGCGAACATAAAAATCGCAATAGCTTCATACGACATTAAACAAGGTCTCCAGTATCAAACGGGGTACCTTTTACTTTTGCCCAGTCTTTAAAAAACATTGAAACAGCTTGGAGGATCATCAATAAAATACCACAAACCATAATCACCTTAATCGGGATCATCGATGGGTTCCATTCAGAGAATTTACGCTGACCATATTCAATCGCATACATTGTACTAGAGATCGAACCGAACAACAGCACAGAGAGATAGAACAACAAGCAAAAACTCGTAACCATATCAATCTTAGCTTTGGTTCTTTCTGAATAACGATCATAAATCAAATCCATCCGCACATGATCGTTGAGTTGCATCGAATAGGCCCCGCCAACAATATAGTACGCAGCCAGAATAAATTGCGCCATCTCAACACACCATGAAAGTGGCATATTTATAACATTTCGAGTGAAAGCATTGAGCATCAAAACAGCAATCATCACCAAAACCATATACATACAGATTCGGCCAAGTGTTTTGGAAATGAGGTCAATATATTTCACATAAGCAACGATCAATCGCGGCATAAACTTCTATCCCTTGCGTCACACTTCCCTAAACGACTGAGTTATCCGAAAAACCAATTCGCAATAAAATCAAAAGCCGTCATTTTATATTTTGACTAGATGGTTAAATAACCGCACCAGCATGTCAATGAAAGTTTTGTTTCAAGGCACGTTTTTATTGGAACGTGCGTTTCAAGCGAGCATTTTATATAAAAATTCCTCAAGCAAACTTCGAAAATAATTCGTTTTTATTCTTTCCATTTAAGATATAAATTCACAATCAACAATTGTACCAAAGCAAAAGCTAATCACATGACGACTAAATCAAAGACTGAACCAAAAACTGGACCCCTCAACGGCATCCGCGTTTTAGACCTTACGAGAATTCTCGCAGGGCCGACATGCACGCAACTGTTTGGCGACCTTGGTGCTGATATTATTAAGATCGAACGACCACAATCTGGCGATGATACGCGCACGTGGGGCCCTCCGTTTGTTAAAGATCAAAAAGGTAACGACACGCGCGAAAGTGCCTACTATTTATGCGCTAATCGCAACAAACGCTCTGTTGCCATCGATATGTCTAGCCCTCAAGGGGCAAAACTCATTCGTCAACTGGCAAGCAAATGCGATGTACTCATTGAGAATTTCAAACTTGGCGGCCTAAAAAAATACGGGCTGGATTACGCCAGCATGAAACAAGAATTCCCAAATCTGGTCTATTGCTCAATTACCGGCTTTGGCCAAACGGGACCAAATGCCCAAAAAGCTGGGTATGATTTGATGGCCCAAGGCTATGGCGGCATCATGAGCTTAACCGGTGAACCTGAGGGCGAGCCAATGAAAGTGGCCGTTGGCATCGCTGATGTGATGTGCGGTATGTACGCATCAACCGCAATTCTAGCCGCCCTTCGCCACCGCGATTTAACAGGTCAAAGCCAACACATTGATTTAGCGCTTGTCGACACGCAAGTTTCTTGGCTCATCAATTCAGGTCTAAACTATTTAACTGGCGGCACTCCACCTGCTCGCCAAGGCAACCAACACGCCAATATCGTGCCCTATCAGGTTTTCGAAGTTAGCGATGGTCATGTCATTATAGCCGTCGGCAATGACGGGCAATATCAGCGGTTTTGCGCATTGCTTAATCATCCAGAATTAGCAACCGATGAGCGCTTTTTGACCAACAAAAATCGCCTCGAAAACAAGCAAATTTTAGTGCCCATTCTAAACGACATTCTTATAACGTGGAAAAAACAAGACTTACTTGATGGCATGGATGAACGCGGCGTACCAGCTGGGCCGATTAACACGGTGCCAGAAGTGTTTGACACCGATCAGGTTAAAGCCCGTGACATGAAAATCACCATGGATCACCCCACCTCACAAAGTGGCAGTGTTGATCTTATCGGCAATCCTCTCAAATTTAGCGAAACACCCGTTCAATACAATCGCCCTCCACCATTATTGGGAGAGCACACAAAAGAAGTTTTAACCCAGCTTCTTGGCGACGCGGCCTACCAAGAGGCCAAATCAAAAAACATTATCGACTAAATACTTTCCTTCAACGCAATGAGCACCTTATGTTTCAATTATCAGACGAACAAATCCAAATCCAACAAACCGCGCGACGTTTAGCAAATGACGTTTTCAAGGCTCGCGCTGGTGAAATTGATAAGTGTGAACAATACCCGTGGGATAATGTCCAAACCCTAACCGATCACGGCTTGATGGGTATGACCATTCCAAAACAACACGGCGGCCTTGGTTTAACCTATATGGACGTTGTGCTTGTGGTTGAAGAAATTGCCCGCGTTTGTGGAGTAACGGCTCGAATCGTCGTTGAAGGTAATATGGGTGCCATTGGTGCCATCACTAAATTTGGCAATCAAAAACAAATTGATCGCATTGCCCCTTTGGTTTTAGCAGGCGATAAACCAGCGATCTGTATAACAGAGCCTGGTTCAGGGTCGGCTGCAACGCAAATGACAACCACCGCCGTTAAAAAAGGTGACAAATATAT
>JAMOMM010000381.1 GCA_027067085.1 Hyphomicrobiales bacterium | reverse complement strand
AAAGCAGAACCAACAGCTGGAAGAACCATCGTGAATACAAAAGCACTTATCGCCAATTTACATGGGTTTTTCATTTTCCAATAACCTTCATTAATACCGAAAGGGCAGTTTAAAATTTCGACCACGTTCAATATGCAATTAAGAATGATTTGCAACATTATCAAGCAGATTACCACCGTCACCGTCAACTGTTTATTTGACAAACTACTCCAAATCAAACGGAAACCCCAATATAAACTACTAGTGCCGCCAACATATCATATTTCTTCTGGACACCTCCAACAGTGGGAACTGTCAGGCATACTTCCATCGCATTTATCAACAAATGTAGGAAGATCAAAAACATCAACTTGCTGACTAAGCATCTGGTAAGTTTTCAACTTGCTTCGATAGAAAAACTGGCGTCAGCTACAATGTCTAGACCACTGTTGACTGCAAGTACAAGCTGATCGTAAGCCGTGAAGTCTGCACCCAAATTGAGAATTTAGACCTGCCAGTCAGGACCACTAAACTGGTTCGAAAAATTCTCGGATGTGACAAAATAAACGCTGTCACTGACCGTGGCCACTTCAAGATTGAGGATACCGAAGCCTGTGAGAATGCCCGACTTGTTGCCTGTGTTGCCAAACCACAACATAGTCCGACAATGCGTGAGGGTTTCTTTGCCAAAGATGCATTCTGCTATGATGCAGACAAGGGCTAGAGCGTTTCATGTTTTGTTTGAATCACAAACACTGCATGAAACGCAAGATTATCAATACCTTAAGCTGGTCGGTCTGGTTCAATTTAAACCAGACCGACTCTAGAATAGCTGCCCCACAGCCTGCATTTTTTTACGATTATCAAGTTCCCCAAAAAAAAATCACTATCACTTGATTTTTGTTAAGGCGGGGAGTTCTGTTCAGATTATTTTCTAATGGCATTTTTGTGCAGTTCCGCGCAGTTATGCTGAGTAAAGACATCATGGAGAGACGTGAATTTTTTCGCCGTTTAAGCGGCCAAAAGCAGGCGACGCGCCCACCTTACGCGCTGCCAGAGGAAACCTTTTACTCCCAGTGCGACGGTTGCAATGCATGTGCCAAAGCCTGCCCTCAAAATATCATTCAATTGGCTTCAGGCTTTCCAATTATCAATTTTAATCAAGCAGGTTGCACATTCTGCGGCCATTGCGCTGCAGCCTGTGATCGAGGTGCACTTGATGGGGCTATTGACCTTGAAAAATCTTGGCAATGGCGGGCGCTGATTAAATCAACCTGTCTTGATAAGCATGGAGTTGTTTGTCGGGCATGTGAAGCATCTTGTGAAGAAGATGCGATCAAGTTTCGTCCAGCCCTTGGTGGCAAGACAGACGTATTCATTTTGCTAAAAGCCTGCACTGGCTGTGGGGTCTGCGTATTTTCCTGTCCGAACAATGCAATTGATATGAAAATTCCCGACAGCAATCCCAACTCACTCATAAAGGAGGCAGTGGTATGACCATTTGCTCACTCGTTGTTTACGCACGTCCCGAGAAAGCCCCAGTGGTTGAACAGGCCATCACAGCAATGGAGGGCGCCGAAGTTCATACGGCCACGAAGGAAGGCAAACTGATTGTCAGTCTTGACCATCCAGACCGGACCTATTGCAGTGAAACAATTATGGCCCTCAACAATATAGACGGGGTGGTCAGCACCGCGCTGGTTTATGAATATTTTGAATAAAACGATTTTGAATAGAAACAGGAAATATAGGAGAAGCGAAATGTCTGTGTCACGTCGAGACTTTATTAAAACCAATGCGATTGCTGCAGCAGCAGCATCAGCTGGTGTTTCACTTCCAGCTGTCAGCACTGCGGTTGCAGATGACAGCGGAATCCGCTGGGACAAAACTGCCTGCCGGTTCTGCGGTACAGGTTGTTCTGTGCTCGTTGGTGTTAAAGATGGCAAAGTGGTTGCCACACAAGGTGACCCTGATGCACCAGTGAACCGAGGCCTTAACTGTATTAAGGGCTACTTCCTGACCAAAATCATGTACGGCAAAGACCGTCTGACCAAGCCTTTGCTGCGTAAAAAGAACGGCAAATATGCCAAGGATGGCCAGTTTGAAGAAGTGTCCTGGGATGAAGCCTTTAAAACCATGGCTGAAAAATGGGTTGCCGCCCGTAAAGCCAAAGGTCCCAAAGGCGTTGGTATGTTTGGTTCTGGTCAATGGACCATCTGGGAAGGCTATGCCGCCCAAAAATTGGTGAAAGCTGGTTTCCGCTCCAACTCGCTTGAGCCAAATGCGCGTCACTGCATGGCATCGGCTGTGGGCGCGTTTATGCGCGCTTTTGGTATTGATGAGCCAATGGGTTGTTATGATGATCTTGAGCATGCCGATGTGTTTGTGCTGTGGGGATCAAACATGGCAGAAATGCACCCAATCCTATGGTCGCGCATGACCAACACCCGGTTGACCAAACCAGGCTGTGAAGTTCATGTCCTGTCGACTTTCGAGCATCGCTGTTTCGAGTTGGCAGATAATGGTATTATCTTCCATCCGCAAACTGATCTGGCCATTGGCAACTACATCGCTAATTACATCATCCAGACCAAAGCCTATAATAAAGAGTTCATCGACAAAAATGTGAACTTCAAGAAAACCCCGACCGACATCGGTTATGGTTTGCGCGGTAGCGATCCACGCGAAAAAGCAGCCAAAAACCGCAACAAAGGAAAGCTGAGCAAAATTTCATTTGAGGAATATGCCGCTTCAGTTGCTGAATATACGGTGGAAAAAGCCAGCGAAATCTCTGGTGTGCCAGTTGAAAATCTCGAACGATTGGCCAAGGTCTATGCCGACCCTAACAAGAAAGTTACCTCGTACTGGACCATGGGCTTTAACCAGCACACACGCGGTGTGTGGATGAACGGTCTGGTTTATAACATTCACCTTTTGATGGGCAAAATCTCCGAGCCAGGCAATAGTCCATTCTCGCTGACTGGCCAGCCATCGGCTTGTGGTACAGCGCGTGAGGTGGGTACATTTACGCATCGTTTACCTGCTGATTACGTCACCAAAAAAGACAGCCATTGCAAATTTGCAGAAAAGATCTGGAAATTGCCAGCTGGTACTATTCCGCGGGCCAATGGTAAATCAGACAAAGCAGACCAGACTGACATTTCTGGTAAGCCAATGGGCAAAACGTTGATCCATGCAGTGGCCATGCACCGGGCCCTTAAAGACGGCAAGATGAATACCTTCTGGGTGATGTGTAACAACAACCTTCAGGCAGCTGCCAACTTTAATGAAGAATCACTTCCTGGTTGGAGAAACCCCGACAACTTCATTACCGTGTCTGATCCCTATCCGACCATCTCGGCCATGGGTGCTGACCTGATTTTGCCAACAGCAATGTGGGCGGAAAAAGAAGGTGCTTATGGTAACTCTGAACGGCGTACGCAATTCTGGCGTCAACAGGTCAAAGCACCAGGTGATTCTCATTCTGATGTCTGGCAAATTATGGAGTTTTCCAAGTATGTAAAAGTCGAAGATGTCTGGCCAGAAGATTTGATCGCCAAAGCTCCTGAGTATAAAGGCAAGACCTTGTATGAAGTCCTTTATGCCAACGGGCAAGTCGATAAGTTTGAAAAAATTCAGGTTACCGACGGGTCAGGCAACAAGTACGATAATGATGAATCTGAGCACTTTGGATTCTATGTGCAAAAAGGCCTGTTCGAAGAATATCGCCGCTTCCAGTGGGAAGGTCCGAAAAAGGGCCACGAAATGGCCCCTTACGACGACTACCACAAAGCCCGTGGTCTACGCTGGCCAGTTATCGATGGCAAAGAAACCTTATACCGGTTCCGCGAAGGCTATGACCCCCATGTCAAGAAAGGTGAAGGTGTTAAGTTTTATGGCAAGAAAGACGGCCGTGCCAACATCATTACCGCCCCTTATGAGCCAGCTGCCGAGCCACCTGATGCCGAATTCGATCTGTGGTTGAGCACTGGCAGGGTTCTTGAACACTGGCATTCAGGATCCATGACCCGCCGCGTTCCAGAACTCTATCGCGCTGTTCCAAATGCTGTGGTGTTCATGAACAAGAAAGATGCCAAAAAGCGTCGTCTGCGCAATGGTTCCGAGGTAAAAATCATCACCCGGCGTGGTGAAATTGTCAGCCGGGTTGAAACCCGGGGTCGTAACAGACCGCCAGAAGGTTTGGTCTTTATCCCATGGTTTGATGCTGGTCGGTTGGTCAACAAGCTGACGCTGGATCAAACCGATCCGCTGTCAAAAGAAACTGACTACAAAAAATGTGCTTGTAAGATTGAGAAAATCTAACAGCCGTAAAAACGATGGGCCGGGAATTTCTTTCTTCCCGCCCGGCCCATCCATCCAATTTGAATTTAAGTTTGGGTTTTAAAAAGAAGACGAAATGTTATGCCCTCAAGCACTGGCCATAAAAAATTAAACCGACGAAAGTTCCTTGCTGATACGGCAAAGACTGCGTGTGGTGTTGGTTTGTTCGGGCTGGCACTTGGCATGTATGGCAAGGCGGCATCATCGCTGCCAGCAACAGCAATTCGCCCGCCGGGAGCGCTGGCTGAAGACAAATTTCTGGCCGCTTGCACCCGTTGTGGATTGTGCGTGCGTGACTGCCCTTACCAAATTTTGAAACTTGCCGAGTTTGGCAATGACAATGCCGCGACCGGCACACCATTTTTTACCGCCCGCACTGGTCCGTGCGAAATGTGCGAAGATATTCCTTGTGTACCTGCATGTCCTACAGGCGCGCTTAATCACAGTCTTATCGACATCAATAAAGCCCGTATGGGTTTGGCTGTGGTAATCGATCAGGAAACCTGCATTGCTTTTCAGGGCTTGCGTTGTGAGATTTGTTACAATGTCTGCCCGCTGCGCAAAGAAGCGCTGAAGCTGGAATACCGACCCAATAAACGCTCGGGCCACCATGCCCTGTTCATTCCAGTTGTTTCTTCTGATGCCTGCACTGGCTGCGGTCTGTGCGAAAAAGCCTGCATCATGGAGGAAGCGGCCGTTAAAGTGCTGCCGGTGCATCTGGCTAAGGGCGAGCTTGGCAAACACTATCGGCTGGGTTGGAATCAAAAAGGCAAACAGGGCAAAAGCCTAGTTACACCTGATACTGAACACCGGTTCAATCTGCCAGAAGGTGTTGAATATGATTACTATGGCAAAGGTCTGATCGACAAAAGACAGACACCTCTTACCCAACCTGGCCCGCAGGTTGAAAAAACCCCGTTTTCCTCCAACCCCCTTGATACGCTCAACAAGGGCTTTAAGGAGGTCAAATAATGCCTGTAACACCACTTAATCAACTGGGCCGCGAAGCGATTGCCAAAAAAGGCTGGTTTACTGCCCATAAGTTTTTGCTGGCCCGCCGGGCGGTGCAACTTGCTATCCTTGGTCTGTTTATGCTTGGACCGATTGCTGGATTTGCAATTCTGAAAGGCAACCTGTCATCAAGCTTGTTTCTTGAAACCATCCCGATGACTGACCCGCTGTTGTTCCTACAAATGCTGGCTGGTGGCTTTTTTGGTATTGCCTCATCGGCTATTATCGGAGCGGCTTTGGTTTTTGGGTTTTACCTGCTGATTGGTGGGCGGGTTTTTTGTTCATGGGTTTGTCCAGTTAATATTGTTAGCGACACGGCGCACTGGTTGCGGCGGCGGCTGGGCATCAAGGGCAAGACAAAAATATCGCCCAATACGCGCTACTGGATGCTTGGCCTTGTTCTTGTGCTGGCATTTGTTACTGGCACCATGACCTATGAACTGGTCAACCCAGTATCAATGTTGCATCGCGGTTTGATTTTTGGTTTCGGCTTTGGCTGGGCAGTGATTTTAGGCGTATTTCTATTTGATTTGTTTATTGCCGAGCATGGCTGGTGCGGGCATTTATGCCCGATGGGGGCTTTTTACAATTTGGTTGGCAAAACTGCCCTTGTGCGGGTGCACGCGCCGCGCCGCGATCTGTGTGATGACTGTATGGAATGCTATGAGGTTTGTCCCGAGAAACAGGTTTTGCCTGCTGCTCTCAAAGGGGCAAAAGACAACAAACCACCGATTATCTTGTCATCGGACTGCACCAATTGTGGGCGTTGTGTCGATATTTGCGGTGTAAATGTTTTTGAATTTGGCCTGCGTTTTGACGCAAAAATGGAAGCTTGTTCTAAACTGGATACAGGTGACTACGTGAAGAACCAGGCTTAGAGAGAAGTAAATGTACTTATGTTGAATGAACCTGAACGGAGGATATCATGAAATACCTTAACTTGACGATTATCGCGGCTGTTTTTTCCCTCGCGACCGTAACTAGCGCTAATAGTGGTGACGTTGTATCATTACGGGGTGCAAATGAATTGGCAAAAAATGCCAAGATGTTTGAAAAAACCCGCATCAAGAGTCAGCAGGGCGGTTTTAAGCGGTCATGGAAACTACAGCCCCCGTCAATTCCACATACCATTGGTAAGGAACGGATTAATCTAGAAGAAAACACCTGTATGCGCTGTCATTCGCCGGAAAAATTCAAGGAAGAAAAAGCCGTTAAAATTGGCGACAGTCACTTCATTGCCGCTGATGGCAGCAAATCTGATAAGGTCAATGGCAGGCGTTATTTTTGCACCCAATGCCATACACCCCAGAAAAATATTGATCCACTGGTTGAAAATACTTTCAATTCAGGCGGCAACTAACGTTGGTTTTTGGAACAATTTGAGGCATGCGGGAATATTCCCGCAGGCTCGTGGCGTGTAAATTGGAGATACGAAAAATGACTGGGAATAAAAATGATGACGCTGGCGGGGCGCGCCAAGCAGGCTTTATAAAAAGAATCTGGAAGCGGGTATGGAGCCCAAGCGGAACATTTGCGCTTGGAACATTGCTTTCAGTCGGTTTTGTCGTTGGTATCATGTTTTGGGGTGGGTTTAACTGGGCATTGGAGGCAACAAACACCGAAAAATTTTGTATTTCCTGCCACGAGATGAAAGACAATGTTTATAAGGAATATAAAGAAACTGTCCATTACACCAACCGCACTGGGGTGAGGGCCACCTGTCCTGATTGTCATGTGCCAAAAGAGTGGGGCCATAAGATTATTCGCAAAATTATGGCATCAAAAGAACTTTATCACAAATTACTTGGCACCATCGATACGCCTGAAAAATTCAAAAAGAACCGCCTGTGGATGGCGACGAACGAGTGGAAACGGATGAAAGAAACCGATTCCCGTGAATGCCGTAATTGTCACAATTTTGGCTCGATGGATCTGGAAAAACAGGAATCTCGCAGCGCTGATAAGCACGACCCGCATGTATGGGAAGTGCTTGACGGGAAAACGCCCACGAAAACCTGTATCGACTGTCACCGTGGCATTGCCCACAAACTACCCAAGGGTGCAGAAGAAGCAGCTCAAAAACTTTTCAAGTCTCTTGAAAAGAAAACAAAGGCCAAACCCGCATCTTGAGAAGTGCAAATATCTTACTGGAGCTCACAGCACGGTATTGCCAAGCTGTTGAGTTTCCAGCAAGCATAATTTGATCGGGAGCTTGGATCATGTAGCAGCGGTGGCAACGCCTTATAGCCTTTAGCCCTAATTTTTTCGAAACCAGTCAAGAATTTCTTTCGTGTCATCTGCAAGCGTGACGGCAAGTTCACCGGCAAAAGTATCAAATGCTGATTTGTTTTCTGTACTAACGCCCACTAAAACGGGAATTCCATGCTCAAGTGCATTGCCAATCACACTACAAAACCCTCTTCCTGCAGCCTCTTCAGGGCCAAACTTGTTGAGGATGAATAAATCGGCTTGATCGAATGAACTGGCTTCAACACATGAAACCGCATTGGCAATGGCGCCAGGATCCAAACGACATGCGTCCGAACCTGCGCCCAAATTTTGGGTGATTTTGATTACTGGTCCTTCGGGCAAAACGCGCACTTTCATGTCGCAGCCGTTTTCAAAACTGCTAGCATAATCTTGGTCTTTAACAATGCCCACAAGCGATACATCACCAGCCTGCAATTGAACGGCAACATCAAAAAGTATACGGTCAATTTTACCTCTCTCTTTCGAACTGACACACGCTATTTTCATTTCTGCCTCTTTTCTGCATTTGTTTAACATTGTGGGGAGAATTCAGTACGTTTAAATTCTTCGGCTATTTCCAGCATGGACTGACCACTGGCATAAAGCCGTAAGCATTTAACCTCATGTTCATATAGAGGTTAAATTCGTTGCTTGATTGAGAACGAGTCATTCGCTTTGCAACACCAGTATCATATTAGAGCGTAAAAACTCCCCCAACTTATCACCATCTCATTAAATAGGTTTAGGTATTTTTCAGAAATACCATCCAAAACTACACGTTACAAACAAACGCTTCACTAACTATTTCAGTCGACTAATTCGCCAA
>JAMOMM010000380.1 GCA_027067085.1 Hyphomicrobiales bacterium | reverse complement strand
GAATACGCTCTGCTCGGCTTCATCACCGCCGCGTTCTCAATTCTCATCGGCGCGGCAGCAGCCTATTCCATCATCCATTACGTCATGCAAATGACATGGACCTTCTCCTTCACCACAGCCCTCCTCACCGCCCTATTCGCCATGGCCCTAACCATAACCGCAGGCTTTGCAACCACATGGCGCGCATTGACGGCCAAGCCTGCGCGAATATTGCGGACGGAGTAAGACGTGGAGTAATTTATATTGGTGGGACTGACTGAGTTATTGCCTACACCTTTTTCTCCACCTTCCCTTATTCCTCCCCTCTTCCTCCCCCTCATTCCCGTGCTTGTCACGGGAATCCACCTCTCATCAACGACAAAGCCATGGATCATCGGCACAAGGCCGACGATAAAGGGCCAGGCTGTGTCGGTGTGGCGCTGTCGGTGGCGCTGTCTTTCAATTTACCACACCCCGTCATTCCTGAAAATTCAAGACTGCCGCTTTTCTTTTGCATTTCCCTTTCCCTTACGCTACTCAAAATACATGGTAGTTTTAAATAAGATTTATACCCGCACGGGTGATGATGGTTCAACGGCGTTGGGAACGGGTGAGCGGGTGCATAAGAGTAATGCACGGGTGCATGCTTATGGCACGGTTGATGAAACCAACGCGGTTGTGGGCTTGGTGCGTGTGCGCACGGTGCATCGCTCGCTAAAAGAACTAGATGATATGCTGGCGCGCATTCAAAATGATTTGTTTGATTTAGGCGCGGACCTTTGCACACCAGACACAGGTGAAAAATTAGAATACGAACCCTTGCGCGTAATCGCGTCTCAAGTTGAACGCCTTGAGGGCGAGATTGATTATCTCAATAAAGATTTAGAACCCTTGCGTTCATTCATTCTGCCCGGCGGTCACCCCGCCTCGGCCAATCTACACCTTGCCCGCACCGTGGCCCGCCGCGCCGAGCGGCTAATGGCTGAAGTAGCACAAGATGAAAACGAAATCGTTTCAACCGCCGCCCTTAAATATATCAACCGCTTGTCCGATTTCTTTTTTGTTGCCAGCCGATGGGTCAATCAAAAATACGATGGTGATATTTTGTGGGTGCCCGGAAAAACGAGAGAGAGCAAGACCCGCGATAATTCCTCCAGCACTGATAAGGCCGACTAATCAATGTTTTTACCTCTGCACGACAACACGACTTTAAAAGTCATTCGATTTCAAGTCATCTCAGGGGCAATCATTTTAATCAATTTCGCCGTGTTTTTTTACACCCAAATTATCAATGGCGGCATTGATGCCAATTCTATCGCGGTTTCTTATGGCGCAGTGCCTGCCCTTTTAACCAACGACAAAGTTTTACCAGAAGCATTGGTGAGAATTCCTGAAATTGGTACACTCATCACCTATATGTTTTTGCACGCAGGTTGGATTCACATTCTATCCAACATGGCATTTGTCTGGGTTTTCGCCGATAATGTAGAAGATGCTTTCGGCCATATCGGTTTTTTGGTGTTCTATCTTTTTTGCGGTGTTGTAGCAGCAGGTGCGCACACTCTCGCTGGCCCAACATCCCAAAGCCCACTCGTTGGCGCATCAGGTGCTGTATCAGGCATCATGGCCGCATACTTGGTACTGTTTCCCAAAGCGCGCGTCTGGGTCTTACTGTTTCTAAAAATCCCTGTCCCCATCCCCGCCTTCATTGCGCTCATTGGCTGGTTTGGCTTTCAAGTGTTCAGCTCATTCCAACCGCAAAGCGGTGGTGTGACAGTGGCATGGTGGGCCCATATTGGCGGATTTCTTGTCGGTGGCATTGTCGCTTATTTATTACGACATCGTTTAAGCGCCCGCTTGGCCAGTAAAAACCCAACAAAAAAAAGCGCCTGAAAAAGTACCTGAAAAACCATCTGATTCTGTTCGGCACCAAAACAAGGTCGTAAAACCTGTGTTTTTATCCGTTTGCAGCATTGACGCGCCAAAACCATCGACATATGCTGCAGCGCACAAACATTTGTAATAATAATTTCACTTCAATTTTAAAGAGCAGATCATATGAAGATATTGGTAGGTGTGAAGCGCGTCATTGACTATAACGTCAAGATCCGCGTTAAGGCAGATGGTTCAGGCGTTGAAACAGCAAACGTTAAAATGTCGATGAACCCATTTGATGAAATCGCTATTGAAGAAGCCCTTCGATTAAAAGAAGCTGGCAAAGCAAGCGAAGTCATCGCCGTTTCGGTTGGCCCACAACAGGGCCAAGAAACCATCCGCACCGCCCTTGCTATGGGCGCTGATCGCGGTATTCTTATCAAGCATGATGAAATTGTAGAGCCTTTGGCTGTGGCAAAACTATTCAAGGCTATTGTTGATGAAGAACAACCAGGTCTCGTGATTGTCGGCAAACAAGCCATTGATGATGATGCCAACCAAACAGGCCAAATGTTGGCTGCGCTTCTTGGTTGGTCTCAAGGAACCTTTGCTTCAAAGGTTGAAATTGATGATGACGGCATCGTCACCCGCGAAATCGATGGTGGACTACAAACCATTAAAGCCAAATTGCCCATGGTCATCACCACAGATTTGCGTCTCAACCAACCGCGCTATGCGTCTTTGCCCAACATTATGAAAGCCAAGAAAAAACCATTGGATGAAAAGTCCCCTGCTGATCTTGGTGTTGATGTTTCGCCACGATTAGAAATCATTAAAACAGCCGAACCAGAACAACGTAAAGCAGGTCAAATCCTTGGGTCCGTTGCCGAACTTGTTGATAAATTGAAAAACGAAGCAGGAGTAATATAAAATGCCAAATGCGCAAAAAGTCCTGTTAATAGCTGAACACGATAACGCATCGCTTAAAGATGCAACTCATAAAGCCCTCACAGCGGCGGCCCAAATTGGCGATAATGTTGATGTGCTAGTCGCTGGCAACAATGCGAGCGATGCCGCTGCTGCTGCCGCCAAGCTTGATGGCATTGGCAAAGTGCTTCATTGTGATAGCCCATTGTTTGAGCGCCCCATGGCTGAAAACATGAGCGATCTCATTGTCCCATTAATGGCGAACTATGACGCACTTGTAGCGCCAGCAACAACCAGCGGTAAAAACATTTGCCCACGTGTTGCAGCTCTGCTTGATGTTATGCAAATCTCAGAAATCACCGCAGTAAACGCTGACGGTACTTTTGAGCGCCCAGCTTACGCTGGCAACGCCATGCAAACGGTCAAATCAACCGATGCTAAAAAAGTTATTACGGTCCGCACCGCTGGCTTTGATAGTATTGGCAAAGGCGGATCAGCCTCAATCGAAACCATTGATGCCCCAGCAGATAGCGGTCTGACAT
This sequence comes from Hyphomicrobiales bacterium, assembly GCA_027067085.1. Classification (GTDB taxonomy): domain Bacteria; phylum Pseudomonadota; class Alphaproteobacteria; order Rhizobiales; family Aestuariivirgaceae; genus JALWJW01. The sequence goes on along the minus strand of JAMOMM010000380.1, from coordinate 5,122 downwards.
CATATGTCAGCGAAAATCTATCAAAATCTGATCGTCCTGAACTAACCTCAGCTAGCATCATTATTTCTGGTGGTCGCGGCATGCAAAATGGTGAAAACTTTGCCATGCTAGAAAAAATTGCCGACAAACTTTCAGCTGCTGTTGGTGCATCGCGCGCCGCTGTGGATGCAGGTTTCGTCCCAAATGATTATCAAGTTGGACAAACTGGCAAAGTCGTTGCCCCTGATCTTTATATCGCTGTTGGCATTTCAGGTGCCATTCAACATTTGGCTGGCATGAAAGATTCAAAAGTCATTGTTGCTATCAATAAAGATGAAGATGCACCCATTTTCCAAGTTGCAGATTATGGTTTGGTTGCTGATTTATTTGATGCCATCCCAGAACTTGAAGCAGAATTGACTAAAATCGGTCTTTAAACAAACTATTGCCGCGTTGTTCAAGCCAGTATAGGCTCATACAACGCGGTATTTTTAACGAATGGGTGTGAACCCTAAAACAGCTGGATAAGAATAATGGAAATCAGCAAGGTCGGCATAATCGGCGCTGGACAGATGGGTAGCGGCATATCTCATGTATGTGCTCTTGGGGGCTATGAGGTCGCCATATTTGATATTAACCCAGAACGCGTTGAGGCATCCCTTGCCACAATCAACGGCAATTTAGCTCGTCAGGTCAAAAAGGGTGTCATCACTCAAGACCAACGCGAAGCAGCCCTTGCTCTGATTACCCCAGCGGCCAGCCTTTCAGATTTCTCAAATACTGACATCGTCATTGAAGCAGCAACTGAAAGCGAAGAAGTAAAGCGTCAAATTTTTGCTGACCTTTGCCCGCATTTACGCTCTGACGCTATTGTCGGCACCAATACATCATCCATATCCGTCACCAGATTGGCAGCCTCAACCGATCGCCCTGAAAAATTCATGGGCGTTCATTTTATGAATCCAGTACCTTTGATGGAACTGGTGGAACTTATTCGCGGCATCGCCACAGAAGATGACACATTCCAAACGTTCAAAACATTTGTGAAGTCACTGGGCAAATCTGTTTCTGTCTCAGAAGATTTCCCTGCGTTCATCGTGAACCGAATTTTGCTGCCGATGATTAACGAAGCTATCTACGTTCTTTACGAAGGCGTTGGCACAGTAAAAGGCATCGATAAAGCCATGCACCTTGGCGCTAACCACCGTATGGGGCCATTACAATTGGCTGATTTTATAGGTCTGGATACCTGCCTGTCTATTATGCAAGTGCTATATGAAGGCCTTGGCGACAGTAAATACCGCCCTTGCCCGTTGTTAATCAAATACGTTGAAGCAGGCTGGCTTGGTCGTAAAACCAACCGCGGTTTTTATGATTATCGCGGCGATGAGCCTGTACCAACCAGATGATTGCTATCACAAATGATTATTCGTAAAGACGATCTTGAAGCAGCAGTTGAGCATGGGGTCGTTTCGGCCCAAGCTGCAACGGCTCTGACCGAGTTCACCCTAAGTCGTTCAAAGCACCCTCAGGCTGTTAATGAGCATTTTCGTTTATTTTCGAACTTTTCTGAAGTCTTCATTTGCTTGGGCCTAGCCATTGTATTCTCTGCTTTTAAAGGCATTTTTGGAATCTTTGGATTTGAGTATATTGTTATTGGCGCCATCGTATACTGGCTGTCTGCCGAGTTTTTCGTAGCAAAAACCACAAAAATGGCCCCCGCTCTCTTATCTGTTATCTTCTCATGTTATTTCGCCGTAAAAGCTTTTTTGTATTTCACAAAAATCAGCCCCTTTGGCGTGTTTGAAGTGAACGAAACCAATGGTGTTTACATCTTCGGCTCTATTACAGTTGCCTTAGCCATCGCGTTTGTTCGTTTTAGAATCCCCGCAACATTGGCGTTAATCTTACCATCAGTTGCAATTACGGGACTATTTTTAATTGGCACAACATCACTCACAGACCCCACATTTTTGTGGCCAATAGGGGTCAGTGGCGTGCTTGCCGTTCTTATTGGCGTTTGGTTTGATTCCAAAGACCCTTTGCGGCGCTCACGCCAAAACGCTTATGCTTTCTGGCTGTTCGTCATTGGCTCACCAATGGCCGTGCACCCGCTGTTTGCCTCTATCTGGTTAAATGCCGACATGGCCAATCCAACGGCCATTATTCCTATCATTTTCGTTCTAGCCATCATCGTCACCTTATTGGGTCTGATCTTAGATCGGCGCTCTTTGGTGGCTTCATCTCTAGTGTATTTTACCGTCGGCCTTGGCTATGCGAGCAATTCCATCGTTTCAGATGTAGCCACAACGTTAGCCATAACCAGTTTAGCTGTTGGTGTTTTCGTCGTTGTTTTAGGTGTGTTGTGGTATCGCTTGCGGTCTGGTTTATTGGCCATTTTACCTCTTGGTTCCTTAGCCAGCAAAATTCCACCTTCTAAGTAAGCATCAAAGTTAACAATATTACTTTTCAGCAATCGCTGTTTTAATCAGCACAATGGCCTCTTTGCTGTTCCAAACAGCAGGGCCAGTTAAACGACCAATTTCTTTGCCCGAACGATCAATAAGCACTGTTAGCGGCAAACCAATTGCCTTCATTTTTCCGAGAACACGCGTAGTTTCATCAATATATAAGTTCAGCGCGGTCGCTTTTGCTTCAACTAAAAATCGACCTGAGGCTTTAACCCCTTTTCGATCAACACTAATCGCGACAACTTCAAAATCATCGCCACCCATTTGTTTTTGCAAATCGCCCAAGTCTGGCATTTCTTTTCGGCAAGGTGCACACCACGTTGCCCAAAGGTTTAAAAGCACCACACGGCCCTTCCATTTATCCAATGTTAGCGCCTTACCCTCACCGTCTTTAAAGTCAAATGTAGAAACTGGTTTGCGCTTGGCATGAATAACAAAGGCCGTCATTTTTCCCTTAGACAATTTTTTGGAAATGCCCGCAGGATCTGCTTTAACATCTGCCGCAATAACTTTGCTGTGGCCTTCATCGGACTTTTGCGCTTCTTGCACATTGCCTTTACCACCGATTATAGAGTAAACCCCGTATGAACCAGCTAGCACAAGGCCCACCGTTACAGCAATTTTGATCATTTTCCCTGATCCATTTGACGATGTTTCTTGTGTCATACTGCTAACTCTTTTATCAATTTCATCATTCCGATTACCCTATTGCTTATTTACAAATTTAACTAATTACAACTTAGAGAGAAATACCATGGCCAATAAAATGTGGGGCGGCAGATTCTCTAGCGGTCCAGCCCAAATCATGGAAGAAATTAACGCCTCTATCGGCTTCGATCAACGCCTACATGCCCAAGACATCGCAGGATCCAAAGCCCATGCAAAAATGCTGGGAGCCAAAGGCATCTTGACCAAAGCTGACGTAAAAGAAATTATACGTGGTCTCAATCAAGTGCAATCAGAAATCGCATCCGGCGACTTCAAATTTTCGCGTTCACTTGAAGATATTCATATGAACATCGAACAACGCCTCAAAGACATCATCGGCGAACCTGCTGGCCGCTTGCACACTGGCCGGTCTCGTAATGACCAAGTCGCAACCGACTTTCGTCTCTATATTCGTGATTGCCTCGACATGCTCGACGGGCAAATTGGAAGTTTACAAAAAGCCTTGGCCAAAAACGCTGAAAAATATGCCGATGTCATCATGCCAGGCTTTACTCACTTGCAAACCGCCCAACCCGTCACCTTTGGCCATCACATGCTGGCCTATGTTGAAATGTTTGCCCGTGATCGCTCGCGCCTTGCCGATGCCAGAAAACGTATGAACGAAAACCCGCTTGGTGCCGCAGCCCTTGCAGGCACTTCATTCCCGATTGACCGCTACATGACATCGCGCGAATTAGGTTTTGATAGACCCATGCGTAACTCGCTTGATGCTGTTTCAGACCGCGATTTTGTTCTCGAAACCCTATCAGCCGCTTCAATCTCTGCGATGCACTTATCTCGCATGGCCGAAGAATTGGTTATTTGGTCTTCATCTCAGTTTAAATTTGTCAGCTTGAGTGATAAGTTCTCAACAGGCTCATCCATCATGCCACAAAAACGCAACCCCGATGCAGCCGAACTTGTACGCGCTAAAATTGGCCGCATTTTCGGCGCGCTCACCAGCCTTACCATGGTGATGAAGGGCTTGCCTTTGGCTTATTCAAAAGACATGCAAGAAGACAAAGAACCAGCTTTTGATGCCATAGACAGCTATTCGCTTGCCTTGGCCGCCATGACAGGCATGGTCAAAGACTTAAAGCCAAACAAAGACATTTTGCGCCAGGCCGCCACAAATGGTTTCTCAACGGCAACAGATTTGGCTGATTGGCTTGTCCGCGTTCTTGGTATGCCATTTCGCGATGCCCACCATGTCACAGGTTCACTTGTTGCTGTGGCTGAAAAGAAAAACGTCGACCTGTCTGATCTCTCACTTGAAGACATGCAAAAGGTTGAACCAAACATCACCAAAGAGGTGTTTAAAGTCCTTACCGTTGAAGCATCAGCCGCATCACGCACTTCACTTGGTGGCACTGCTCCAAAAAATGTGGCCCGAGAAGCAAAACGTTGGTTGAAGAAGTTAGGGTGAATGGGTTAGGGTGCGCCATGATTAACTGGCGCACCATATTTATCCTCATCACCATGGCAGGTTTTTTATCTGCCTGCGGCGTTAATGGCCGCCCAGAATTACCACCAGGTGTCAAAAAACAAGACACTCCTGAAGTTAAAGACGAAAAAACCGTCCTTGATGGCCTAATTGAATAGGCCAAACCTTTCATTACAATTTAAAATTTGCCGAGACATAACCTCATGCACCATTTTGATTATATAAACGGCGTTATGCATGCCGAAGATGTAAACCTTCAAACTTTGGCAGAAGATGTTGGAACGCCGTTCTATTGCTATTCAACCGCCACTTTGGTGCGCCATTTTGAAGTCTTAGATAAAGCTTTTGAAGGCACAGATCACATGATCTGCTATGCCATCAAAGCCAATTCAAATCAGGCCGTCTTAAAAACCCTTGCCGATCAAGGCGCTGGCTTTGATGTAGTTTCAGAAGGCGAACTGCGCCGCGTCCTTGCGCTTGGCGTTAAAGGTGATCGTATTGTATTTTCTGGCGTAGGTAA
>JAMOMM010000379.1 GCA_027067085.1 Hyphomicrobiales bacterium | reverse complement strand
TTCGCCATCGGAATTTGACGCGCAACAGCAAGCATCATCGCAATGGCATGTTCAGCTGTTGTCACAGTGTTGCCGAACGGTGTGTTCATCACAATGATACCGCGGTTAGAAGCGGCAGGAATGTCAACATTATCAACACCAATACCTGCGCGGCCAATGACTTTAAGGTTGTCAGCACCAGCAATGATTTTTTCAGTTACCTTGGTGGCAGAACGAATAGCCAAGCCATCATATTTGCCAATGGCTGCAAGCAAGGCTTCTTTGTCTTTGCCAAGATCAGGCAAAAAATCAACTTCAAGACCGCGGTCTTTAAAGATTTGAACAGCGGTTTCACTAAGTTTGTCAGATATAAGTACGCGTGGGGCCATGATGCCTCTCCTTCGTGTATGAGTTTTAAATATATTTTTTACTTTGTCATACCAGTGCTCGACACTGGTATCCATTGCTCTTAACTTTGCCACTAGGAAAGTCTCAGGTATGGATTCCCGCTTTCGCGGGAATGACGATGATGTTATAAATTCTTATGCAGATGCTTCGCTAAAAGCCCAATCAAGCCACGGAGTCAGCGCTTCGATATTGGATGTCTCAACCGTTGCACCACACCAGATCCGAAGACCAGCAGGGGCATCACGGTACGCACCAAGATCATAGGCCGCATTTTCTTCTTCTAGAAGTTTGACCATTTTCTTAGGGATTGCCGCTTGCGCTTCATCATCTAAACCAGCAACGGCGGCATCAGACAGTTTCAAACAAACAGATGTGTTTGAACGGATCGCAGGATCAACAACCAAATGCTCAACCCAATCGGTTTTCTCAACCCATGCGTTAATCGCTTGAGCATTATCATCAGCCCGTTTAATCAAAGCATCCAAACCACCAAGTTTTTTGGCCCATTCAAGCGCTTGGGTATAATCTTCAACTGCCACCATAGAAGGTGTATTGATCGTTGCGCCTTTAAAGATGCCAGAAATCAATTTACCACCTTTGGTTAGGCGGAAAATTTTAGGCATTGGCCAAGGCGGTGTGTAATTCTCTAACCGCTCAACTGCTCTTGGAGATAAAATCAACATGCCGTGGGCGGCTTCCCCGCCAAGCACTTTCTGCCAAGAATATGTCACCACATCCAATTTTTCAAAATCAAGCTCTTGAGCAAATGCCGCAGAGGTTGCATCGCAAATGGTCAGGCCTTTACGATCCGCCGCAATCCAATCACCATTCGGGACGCGCGCGCCAGATGTTGTGCCGTTCCATGTGAAAACCACATCACGGTCAAAATCAACTTGGCCCAAATCAGGCAGCTCACCATAAGGAGCCGTGATAGAACGAACGTCTTCAAGTTTAAGTTGGTTTTTAACATCACCAACCCAACCAGCGCCAAAGCTTTCCCATGAAAGCATATCAACGCCGCGCTCACCCAGCAGTGACCAAAGTGCCATTTCAACAGCGCCCGTATCTGATGCTGGCACAATACCGATGAGATAATCATCAGGCACTTGCAAAACTTCGCGGGTTAAATCAATTGCATATTGTAGGGCTTGTTTGCCAACGCCTGAACGGTGCGAGCGACCTGTAACTGCATTTTTAAGAATATCGGTAGTCCAGCCGGGCATTTTTGCACAAGGGCCAGAAGAAAATTGCGGATTAGCCGGCCGCAATGCCGGTTGTGTGGTCTTAACCATTATAATCATCCTTACAGATGCTAGCCTCTCGTTGGGGAGA
>JAMOMM010000378.1 GCA_027067085.1 Hyphomicrobiales bacterium | reverse complement strand
TGCCCGTGTGGCATGAAATGCTCAAAGAGCAAGAAGTCTGGAATATTATTACTTTCCTTTATGACTATACAGGGCACGCGCCGCGTTCGTGGAAACTTGAAAAGAAAGACGACAAACAACAAGAAAAGCCAGCTGTATCAAAAAGTGCAAAACTTGATGAGAAAGCCATCGATGCTATTTACACAAAGCGTTGTTCGCATTGTCATGGTGTTGACGGCGATGGGGCAGGGCCTGCAGCGGAATATTTGTATCCCAAACCGCGCGATTTCACTCTAGCTTCGTTTAAATATAAAACCACGCATGCCGATGATGAGTTTCCAACTGATGCAGATTTACAAAAAACCATTATGGAAGGTTTACACGGCACGTCTATGCCCGGTTGGAAAACATTGCTCACAGCCAAAGAGGTCGATGGATTGATCTTAAAGATCAAAAAGTTTGGTGAATGGGACGAAGAAGAGATTGAACACCAAGCCATCGATTTGGGTACGCAAATTAAATCATCACCAGAATCGATCAAAAAAGGCCGCGAATTATTCATCAAATCTTGTAAAGAGTGTCATGGTCAAAAAGGCTTGGGCAATATTACATCGGGCAAAAAGCTAAAAGATGATTGGGAAGACCGCATTTGGCCGCGCAATTTAACCCGTCCAGAAACATGGCGTTTTACTAAGGGCGCAAAAGAAATTTTTCAACGGGTATCAACGGGTATCCGTTCTACACCAATGCCAGAACATTCAACAACAATGTCAACAGATGATCGCTGGCATATTGCAAATTATGTAATGACCTTGGCTGATACCACCACTCAGTTGGCGCAGGGCGAAACGGTTATCAATGGTTTGCGCATTGAAGGTGAATTGCCAACCGACCCCAATGATGCTGTTTGGGCCAAAGCACCTGCAATGACGTTTGCCTTGGCACCAAATGTCATTAAAGAACCACGGTTGTATTTCTCTCTTAATGATAGAACGACCATTCGTGTGCTGTTTAATGACAAAGATATTGCGATAAAAGTTGATGTTGATGATCGAACATATTCGGTTCCCGGCGATAAGCTTGAAGTTGCTTATCGTCAAAAGGACATCGCGCCAACACGTGATGCCATTGCGATCCAATTTCCGCGCGATATTCCTGTAACAAGCGAAAAGCCTTGGTTCCGCCATGGTGATAAAAAACATGCCGTCAACATGTGGTATTGGGCAGCGCCAAGTGTTGATCCAAAGGGTGATTCGATTACTATGATGCTGGACGCAAACGGTCCAAACGCTGCGCCAAAACCTCGTAAAAACGAAAATTTAGCCGCAAAAGGTGAATGGAAAAACGGTCGTTGGAGTGTTGTGTTTAAACGCTCGATAAAAACCGATGATGTCCAAGACATTCAATTTGAGCAAGGCAAATACATTCCGATTTCCTTTGCTAACTGGGATGGCGTTGCTGGTGAAAAGGGTGGTCGTCACAGCTTTACATCGTGGTATTGGGTTAAGCTCAAAGCGCCAGAAGACAAAGTTTCTCTGTACGGCATTCCGTTAGGGTCTGGGTTGTTTGCTGGGTTGATTTTCTTGGGATTAGCCCGCGGCCAACGCAAGAAGTACAAAAATAATGCATAAATTTTTTTACTCGTGTGATTGGTAAATAACTGATTCTTTTGAGTTAAATACGATCTATGTGGCGTTGCTTTACGTGAGTTGCGCGGTTAAGAACTATTTTTCGTATGATAAATTGCTCAAAACATTACTTTTTTGCAACATTTTCTTACCTCGATGATGACCGTCAATGACTAAATGACGCACCGAGCGGATTATCTCCCCATACTCACTAACGAGTCCACGTTAGCAGTATCAAAGAAGGAGAGGTAACTCATGAAAGTAATCAGTTACAAAAAGCGCGTCACTTCGGCGTTGTTTGCAGGGCTGATCGGCACAACTGCTCTAACTGGTGCAGTTATTGCTGGTGAAAACGACCATGGTCCAGTCAAAATGATTAAGGTAAATGCAAAAAAAGCTGAACTCGGCAAACGTTTGTTTTTCGATGTCCGTTTATCAGGTGATGCAGCGATTAGCTGCGCAACCTGCCACCAGCCAGATAAGGCGTTTACCGATGGCTTAGCGCTATCCAAAGCGTATCCTGGTTCAAAAGGTTTCCGCAATACACCAACACTAATGAACACTGCAGTTCGCAAGAACTGGTTCCATGATGGGCGTATTGGTACAAACCTAAATGATGTAACCCGTGAGATGATTACGGAAACTTACATCATGAATATGGATATGCGCCTAATGCAGGAGCGTATCAAGCAAGACCCTGTTTATGTCAAAATGTTTAAAGATGCTGGATATGGCGAGCCTTCAAATGGTTCCGTTCGTAAAGCTATTCCTGAATATTTGAAAACACTAACATCACGCAATTCTCCTTTTGATAAGGGCACGATGTCTGCATCTGCAAAGCGTGGTTATGAAATATTCAATGGTAAAGCTCAGTGTGCATCGTGTCATACTGGTGCAAACTTCACCAATGATAAAGCGTATAATCGTGGTGTTCCTGAAAATCCCGAAATTTGGTCTGATCCAATGCGCCATATGACTTATGTGGCTTTTGGTCTGTTCATGGGCATTGAAAATATTATGAACATCAGACGTGATGTTGGGGCACACATTTTGACCCACAAAGCTGATGGTTCTGACATTGGTAAGTTCGTTACGCCAACATTGCGGGAGCTTAAATATACAGCCCCTTATATGCACAATGGTATGTTCAAATCTTTGTTTGAAGTTGTTGCCTTTTACAATCAAGGCGGCGGTGACGATAAAAACAAAGACCCAAATATGAAGCCACTTGGTTTGTCCTTTGGTGAACAGCAAGACCTTGTTTCTTTCCTTGAAGCTTTGTCAGGCGATGTTTTGAATACCAAAGCTCATGCTTGGAAAGACAAAATTCCAACCAATTATGAAACAATTGAAAATTGGCGTTCAGTTAAAAACTAATCCAAAGGAGTTAAAGTAATGAAAAATATGAAAAAATTATCGACTCTGGCGGCTGGTGTTCTTATCAGTGTTGTCGCAATAACTGCGGCACATGCTGGTTCAAAGGTTCCGCCTTTGGCACCTCTTGGTGATCCGCCAATTCCTGCTGATAATAAAATGTCAGCAGCAAAAACTAAACTTGGTAAAATGTTGTTTTGGGACCCTCGTCTTGGCGGTGATGCTTCAACAGCTTGCGTAACCTGTCACGAGCCCGATCAAGGCTGGGGGTTTGCCGATGCGTTCTCGCGCGGTTATCCTGGCACTGTTCACTGGCGCAATAGTCAGACTGTTATCAACTCTGCATATTTGATGAAACAGTTTTGGGCAGGTTCTGCTGCTTCAAATGAAAAACAAGCGCCATCTGCAGCAAAAGGTGCTGTTGCTGGTAACGGCGAAAACGATGTGATGGAAGCCCGTTTGGCATTCATTCCTGAGTATCGCAAGTTATTCAATGAAGTGTTTGGTACAGAATGGCCTTTGATTTCTGATGCTTGGAAAGCTATTGCTGCTTTTGAACGCACACTGATTGTTAAAGACACGCCAGTTGACAAATATTTGGCTGGTGACAAAAAAGCGCTTTCAAAACAACAAGTGCGTGGCATGAAGTTGTTTAACGGCAAAGCCAACTGTATTGCTTGTCACAATGGTGCGCTGGCAACGGATCAAAAATACTACAATCTTGGTGTACCAACAGCAGAGCGTTGGAACGAAGATGGCTTAGCACAAGTCACTTATCGTTATGAGATTTACGCAAAAGGCGTGACTCAAGAGATGTACCGAAAACTTAAAGATGATCCAGGTTTCTATTTCCGTACGAAAGAGAAAAAGGACATGGGCAAGTTCCGTACAGCTCCTCTGCGTTACTTGAAATACACAGCACCTTACATGCACAATGGCGCGTTTTGGGATCTTACTGAAGTTGTGAATTTCTATAATGCTGGCGGTGGCCAAAACGACTTCACCGATGGAACAATGAGCAAGAACAAAACCCCAATTCTGAAACCTTTGGGTTTGTCAGAAACTGAGGTTGAAGATCTTGTTGCATTTTTAGAAGGCTTTAGTGGGCAAGAGCTAAAAATTAAAGCTCCAAAACTGCCTGATTATGCACCGTTGCCTAATCCAGCCTCAAATTAAGAAGGATTTTTGAAATGACGAAAACGACTGTCTATAAAAATGAGCCTTCCAGAAAGGAACTGGCTAAAGAAGTGGGGCATAAGTGCCTTGTTTCCCGCCGTAACTTTTTGATCGGCTCGGGTGCAACAACTGCAACAATTATGGTTGTTCTAAACCCTGGCACCGCAGATGCAAAAGAAGTACCTGCACAAGTAACGACTTATCCGCGCAAGTTGATCGGTCATGTCTCAAAACTGAAACAAGATGAACCTCTTGACTTTAGTTATCCAGATGAAGGCGCTCACTCTGATTGCATGGTTGTCAAACTCGGCGTTAAAGCTGGTGGCGGTCTTGGAAAAGACCAAGACATCGTTGCGTATAACTATGCTTGTACGCACCAAGGCAACTCACTTTCAGGCAGCTACAAAGCTGAAACCAAATCTCTTGGTGCCTGTTCGCTCCATCTTTCAACTTATGACCTAACACGCCATGGCATTTTGATTTCTGGTCAGGCTTATCAAAGTCTTCCTCAAATCTTGATGGAAGTTGAGGGTGATAAAATTTATGCAACTGGTGTTTTCGGACTGATCTTTGGTCGCGAAAATAACCTGCACAGTTAATGGGGAGAGAATAAAAATGTCTACACCATATTATATTCCTGAAGAAAATGTGCCTCTACCCCCAAAGGGTGCAGATGTCATTTCTACAGCTTGCGATTATTGTATCGTAGCATGTGGTTATAATGTTTACCGTTGGCCCGTAAAAGGCGGCGCTCGTGGTGGTGCAAAAGCAGCTGAAAATGCGTTTGGCGTTGATTTTCCAGTTGAAGTGCTTGGCCCATGGGTTGCTCCAAACCAGCACAACATTGTGTTGCATAAAGGTGAACCACATCACGTTGTTATTTTGCCTGATAAAGACACCAAACACGTAAACCTTGAGGGTGACTCATCGCTTCGTGGTGGTTGTATTGCGCAAAAATGTTACAATCCACAAACACCAACACGTGATCGCTTGACCACACCGTTGATGCGTATTCACGGCATGTTACAGCCTGTGACTTGGGATTTGGCGCTTGATGTTGCCGCAGCAGTTGCAAAACATGTAATCAAAAAACATGGTCCGTTAGCTTATGGCGTGAAAACCTATTCATACCAATATATTGAAAACACTTACGCGATTACAAAGTATGCGCTTGGGTCAGTCAATACGGCTAACTTTACCTTCCATGATACACCATCTGATGTGTCTTCAACTCCAGGCTTTCGTAATGCTGGTTTCGATAATTTCGGTCCATCATACGAAGATTGGCGTGATGCAGAAACATTGCTGATTTGTGGTACAGACCCTTATGAAACCAAGACTATTCTATTTACACAATGGATTATGAAGGGCATTCAAAACGGTCAAAAAGCCATTATGTTGGTTCCACGTCGCACAGCTGGTGTTGCTTATGTTGAGCAAAACGGTGGTCTATGGCTGGATGTAACTCCAGGCACCGATCTTCTTGTTGTCAACGCTATTGCCCGCATCATTGTGGAAAATGGTTGGCAAGACAAAGAGTGGATCAAAAAATGGGTCAACGACAAGTGGGGTTCTTCATCTGGCTTTGGTCAGGGAACACGTAATACCCCTTGGCAATGGCGCACAACTTGGGGCCAATTCCAAACAAATGGCTTTGATGATTGGGCTAAATGGCTGTTAGGACAAGATGAGTTCAAACTTGCCAATGCGGCTAAAGTTTCTGGCATTGATCCTAAGAAGATCCAACTTGCTGCTGAAATGATGGCGAAACCCAATAAGAAGGGCAAGCACCCTAAAACATCAATCATGATTGAAAAAGGCTTCTACTGGTCAAACAACACTGGTAACACCGTCGCGATTTCTGCGCTTGGTATTATCGTTGGTGCTGGTGGTCGTCCAGGTCAAATGATTGGTCGCGCAGGTGGTCACCAACGTGGCGGTACTCGTGGCGGTAAATACCCTCGCAACAAGTCACCGATGAAGGTGCCAGGGCGTCGTCGTAGAGCGCTTGATACTGATACTTGGACAATGTCTGGTCACACCCGTATGGCTCACGTCATCGGCACGACTTGGATCCAGTCTATGTGTGGTTCACAACAAATGTCAGCTAAATTCCAAGAACTGACTGTTGGCAACCCGCATCAGGTGCGTTCGCTTAACAAGGAAAAAATTATTGAGACCTTGAAAAAGCGGGCAGATTCTGGCGGCATGGTTATTATCAACCAAGATATTTATCTTGTTGATCCAATCGGCAACCAGTATGCAGACATCATTTTCCCTGCCGCAACATGGGGTGAAGAAAACTTCATGCGTGCCAATGGCGAACGTCGTTTGCGTCTGTATCAACAATTTTATGATGCACCAGGTGATGCTAAACCTGATTGGTGGATCATTGCTCAACTTGCAACGCGTATGGGCTTCAAAGGCTTTGATTGGAAAAATTCAAACGAAGTTGCTGAAGAAAGTGCACGTTTCTCACGCGGCAATCGCAAAGATTATAATATGATTAATGTGGCGGCTAAGCGTGAAGGCAAAACCCTTCATCAAAAATTGGCTGAGTTTGGAACCGATGGTATCCAAGGTCCGGTGATGATGAAAGATGACGGGACACTTGTTGGTACAAAACGCTTGCACGATACCCAGCGCAGTTTACCTGCTACAGGTGCTGCTGGCGCAAACATGCTCAATAAGAAAGCCACTCACTTTAATTCTCAAACGGGTAAATGTAACCTTGAGAAGGCTCGTTGGGAATGGTTCTCAGATTATTGGGATTGGATGAACCCGAAAGGTGAGGAGCTATGGTGTACTTCTGGACGTTCAAATGAACGTTGGCAGTCTGGCTTTGATGATCGTCGTCGTCCATACATCGTTCAGCGTTGGCCTGACAACTGGGTAGAGATTAACCCAGAAGATGCCAAAGCCCGCGGTATCGAAAGTGGTGACATGGTCATGATTTACTCAGATCGCGTACCACGGTTGAAAGAAACTGTGATCGGTGTTGAAGGCGATGACTATAAGTTCTCTGGCCAAATGAGAAATGGCAATGTTGAACTAAGTGAAGCTGCCGTAACCGCCGTAGCGATGGTGACCCATGCTGTTAAGAAGAACGTTATCTATATGGACTTCTTGCACACATCTCAACCAGCAAACGCGCTTGAAGGAGCGATCGTTGATTGGATGAGTGGAAACTATAACTACAAAATGGGTGTTGCCAAAATCAAGAAAATTGGCGTCTCACCATACAAAAACACATTCCGCTCAATGTCTTTTGCACCTCGTGATATTGGAGTGTGATTGGACTAAAATAGCAGAATAAAGCACACATAAAGCTGGGAGAGGGAACTCTCCCAGCTTTTTTGTTGAATTGAGTAAACTCATTTAATCTGTTGACGTGCGTCAATGGCGTTTCGCCTCGAATATGGTCACTAGAGCAATGTATTCGAAAACGAGGTGTTGCTATGACGACCCAAAAACAACCAATAACTATTCGAGCTTTTGACCAATTATCTAACATGTTATCCGATGGTATTGATATTCACCGCTGCGTTGCAGCGACCGCCATCGCTAAACTAAATCAGCCAAAATCATTTGAAGTCTTGGAAAAAGGCTTGATTGACGAAGACGAAGACGTGCGCTCTGATGTGGTTGATGCGTTGGTAATGATTGAAGATCCAAGTTCAGCTAAAGCAGTAATGGAAAACTTTTTGGGCGATCCATGTCCAGAAGTAAAGCTTGCAGCAATTGATCTGTTGGCAGCCGTTAATCACCAACCCATTATACCATATCTACTAAAACTCGTTACAGGCACGAGCGAAGATATTAACTGGGATAACAGCGGATATTATGCAACGGGTTGGGATGACATGCTTGAAATTCAAGTGTCGGCCATAAACGCCCTTGCCAAAATGAAAGTGGTTGAGGCTGTGCCTGAAATCATAAAGGCGCTTAACGACGAATTTGGCCAAAACGTCTCGCATATAGCCATTCCAGCTTTAGGCCAATTAGGTGGTGAAGGGCTAGATGCCCTTGAAAGTTTGTATAAACAAGGCGATGCGCAATTACGCCGCAGAATTTGTCAAAACCTCTCGATTGGTTCTGGCAATGACGCAACTGAAAAACTCAATGTCTTTTTGGCTCGTTGTCTAAAAGATAAAGATGGTAGCGTACGCTATGTCGCGTTGGAAAAAGTCATTGAAGCAAATATCGATGATAATCGTATCGTTGCTTTTTATGACGATAAAGATGCAGATGTTCGTCAATTGGTTGTTGAAACAATCGGTGCGAAGGTGCCTGCAAAAATCAACGACATGCTTTCGGACCCATCTCCAATGGTTCGCCA
>JAMOMM010000377.1 GCA_027067085.1 Hyphomicrobiales bacterium | reverse complement strand
ATCTTGTGTGTCTGGTGCTGGTGACATCAAAATTAACTATGAAACCGAGACTTTTACTGCGGGTGATCGAACCATTAAAAAAGGTGACACCATTACCATTGATGGTTCAAGCGGTGAAGTCATGAAAGGTGCTGTAGCGACAATCAAACCTGAGCTTTCAGGTGATTTTGATACACTTATGACATGGGCTGATAAGGGGCGCAAACTTGCCGTTCGCACCAATGCTGACACGCCAAATGATGCGCGCAATGCGGTTGAGTTTGGCGCTGAAGGTATTGGCCTTTGCCGTACAGAGCATATGTTCTTTGAAGCTGATCGTATTTTGGCTATGCGCGAAATGATTTTGGCCGAGAACCAAGATGAGCGACGCTTGGCACTTGATAAAATCTTGCCCATGCAACGCGGTGACTTTACCGAGTTGTTTGAAATCATGGCGGGTATGCCCGTCACTATTCGATTGCTTGATCCACCATTGCATGAGTTCTTGCCACACGCTGAAAACGAAATGGCCGATGTGGCAGCTTCACTTGGCGTTAAGCTTGAGCAAATTAAGGCGCAGGTCAATGAATTGCACGAATTTAACCCAATGCTGGGCCACCGCGGCGTTCGCCTTGCTGTGACCTACCCTGAAATTGCAGAAATGCAAGCACGGGCAATTTTTGAAGCTGCCGCTGCTATTGGCAAGAAAACTGGCAATCCGCCAATTCCAGAAGTGATGATCCCATTGGTCGCCAAAAAGGCCGAGTTTGATCTGATTGCTGATCGTATTATTGCGGTTGCTGATGCGGTAATGGAAGAAACAGGCATTACGATTGAGTATCAAGTGGGTACGATGATCGAATTGCCACGCGCTTGTATTACAGCAGATAAAATTGCTGAACGGGCCGAATTCTTCTCCTTTGGCACCAATGATCTAACGCAAACAGCTTTTGGTATCAGCCGCGATGATGCGTCTCGTTTCATTGGCGAATATACCGTCAAAGGCATTTTGGAGGTTGATCCGTTTGTTTCATTGGACACAGAAGGTGTTGGCGAGCTGATTAAGATTGCCATCGAAAAAGGCCGTAGCACCCGCAAAGATATGAAAATGGGAATTTGTGGCGAGCATGGTGGTGACCCTGCTTCCGTCGTATTTTGCCATAATGTTGGGCTGAACTATGTGTCTTGTTCGCCGTTCCGTGTGCCGATTGCGCGATTAGCCGCAGCGCAAGCAGCCATTTTGGCAAGTAAAAAAGGATAAATGCCTTAATCTTAACCAAAAGGCCAAGTAAACCGCACATATCACTAAGAGTGTTTCTAGAAGGTTGCCCATCATGGTTAACTTATGCTAAACGCTCTTAGTGTAACTTGCTATAAGTTAGTAAATTGCGTGACTCAAAAAGTAGGGTAGTAAACTTGCAGGATTCAAACCCAAATAGACCACAAGGTCGTCGTAACGACAAAAGTTCGGCTGCCCATTGGTCAAAAACGGTTTCGTTTGGACTTGGTGGCATATGTCTTGTCGCTGGGGTTGCTTTTGCTGGCCATTACATGGGCCAAAGCGCTTCAGCTCACGGCATGCCAGGTGACAAATGGGCTGATGTGGTATCGCCCTCAACAACGATCATGCGGAAATCCTCTTTGCTCGGCAATATGAGTATTGATGAACTTAAAATGCTCAACAAGCCAACAGTTCAAACTGTTAAGGTTTCTGCCAAAGGTGGTTATTTGGTCGATCAATCCTTGATTACGGGGCGCACTGACCAACTAGCACGATTAAAAACCCTGATTGTTTCTCCACCCACATGGAAGCTTGAGCAAAGCTTTAAGATGGGCCAAGCCCAGAAACGACGTATTTTTGCAGCACGGCGCACTCGTTTAGCACAATCTGAATGTTTGGCACGTGCTGTTTATTTTGAAGCGCGTGGGGAAAGCGAGCTTGGACAGCTTGCTGTTGCCAAGGTTATTTTGAACCGGGTTAATTCTTCTAAGTTCCCTAATAATATTTGCGGCGTGGTTTATCAGGGCTCACATCGAAAAAATTCTTGCCAATTTTCTTTTGCCTGCGATGGGCAAGCCGATGTGCCAAAGTATGGCAAGCCATGGCGCAAAGCCAAGATAGTGGCAAAGCGTGCACTTTCAGGCAGCAATGATCTTCGGGTCATTTCAACCGCGATGTTCTATCACGCAGATTATGTCAAACCAAAATGGGCTGGTGCAATGGACCGCCTGATTAAAATTGGTTCGCACATTTTTTATCGCGGTTCTTGATTTTTATCTAAGACAAAAAAACTCTAGACAGATAACATTAAACAGGTAAGCTTAACTTACCTGTTTTAGTTTGGCCCTGTTTTTCACCTTGTGATTTGGCCTTTCAGTTTGACCTTTAATTTTTTTGCGAGTCTCGTCATGGCATCTTGGACCTTTTTTGAAAACACTTGGCACGAAGGCAACCCGCCTATCATGGGGCCAATGGATCATGCTCCGTGGCTTGGCTCTACTATTTTTGATGGCGCACGTTCATTTGAAGGGGTAACGCCTGATCTTGAATTACATTGCGCCCGCGCTGTGCGTTCAGCGGAAAATTTTGGCCTTAAAGCCCTTAAAACTGCTGGTGAATTAGAAGAAATTATCACAGAAGGTTTGGCCAAGTTTCCAACAGACGCCGAATTGTATTTACGCCCCATGGCTTGGGCAACGGGTGGTTTTATGTCACCAGACCCAGAAACAACAAAGTTCAGCGTGTCGGTTTATGAAATGCCCATGCCCACACTTGATGGCATTTCGGTGACTCTGTCATCGTTTCGTCGCCCTTCTAATGAGTTTGCCATTACCAGCGCTAAAGCTGCGTGTCATTATCCAAACTCTGGGCGCGCCCTGCGCGAAGCTGCCGAAAAAGGTTTTGATAATGCCATTATGCTTGACCCAATTGGTCATGTGGCTGAATTGGCAACAGCCAATATTTTCTATGCCAAAGATGGTGAAATTCACACGCCAGTGCCCAATGGTTGTTTTTTGAACGGCATTACCCGACAGCGCATGATTAAACTATTTACGGGCGCAGGATATAAAGTCCATGAGCGCGCTTTAACTTGGCAAGACTTTACAGATGCTGATGAGGTGTTTTCTTCGGGAAACTATGCCAAATTGCAAACGGTGACAAAGATCGGTGACCGAGACTTGCAACCAGGCCCAATTTACCTAAAAGCACGCGAACTTTATTGGGACTTTGCTCACGCTTAATCAATAAAACCTAAACAGCTTTAATCGGCCATTCAAACACATTGCCTTCGAAAGCATTAGCACCGCGCCCGATGCTTTCAATCGCCTCGATCATTTTCCCTTTACGACCCAACATATTATCAGCGTGGTGGATAATCATTGGGTTGGGCGTGGCTGAAGGTGAGCGTTGGCGAAGGTCCGTTGCCAAATCCATTTCGCTTGTTTCTGGATTTAAAATACATTGGGCAATAAAAGCCGAAGCGGTTGAACGCGAAATACCTGCCCAGCAATGTATTAGCATTGGCGACTTTTGATCCCAGCCTTTGATGAACTCAATCAATTCGCCAACTTGGTCGTGGCCGGGCAATTTCATACCCTCCATTTGAATGGCGATGTCGTGCATGGTGAGTTTTAAATGGTTGCCGTTTGCTGCCAGTTTTGGCAAGTCAGGGTGTTCGTTGCTGCCTGCCAACAATCCCAAAACACGGCCAATGCCGCGCTCCTCAACAAGGCTTTCAACCACATGTAATGGAGAGACAATAATCATTTAAGCACCTCAAACCTTTTCAAAAATTGCGCTTTGGCATCATTGACCGACAGAGGTTTGAGTTCCACATAATTGTTTGATTTGCTTTTGAGACCTTTGGGGCGACCAAAAATAGTCGCGGCCTCTGCATGCTCAAACCCTGCCAATTGCGTGGCCTCAAAAAAAGCTGAGGCCTTATCGGCCCGCTTTATAAGTTTTTCAATTTTTTCAGGCACCTCAACAGGGATTGAAAACCGCATATGCACAGCGCGCATCAATCTGTTTTCAAACTCTTTATAATCCAAGCCAAGGGCGGCCTTAAATGGTGAAATCATGTCACCAACCACATATTCAGAGGCATCATGCAACAGCGCTGCTAAACGCCAATGGCGGTCTAGGTTTGGCTCAAACTGGATTGTCAGCGATTCGACCAACACACTATGCTCGGCTACTGAATAGGCATGGTCACCTTGGGTTTGACCGTTCCAGCGCGCCACGCGGGCAAGACCGTGGGCAATATCTTCGATCTCAATATCAAGCGGTGATGGATCAAGCAAATCAAGCCGCCTACCCGATAACATGCGTTGCCATGCACGCGCCTGCGTTTTGGATGCATTTAAGTTTGACGCAGCCATCGTTATCTTGCCAGTTTCTTGCATTCTTCATGGCGGTAACAATCGACCATATGGTCGTTGACCATGCCAACGGCTTGCATGAATGCATAAACGATGGTCGGACCGCAAAATTTGAAACCGCGTTTTTTCAAATCTTTTGATAAAGCCTCAGCAATCGGTGTTGAAGTGGGTACATCGCTCATTGATTTTGGCTGATTTTGAATGGGCTTGCCATCCACATAATCCCACAGGTATTTGTCAAAGCCCTGTTTGGCTTCAATATCCAGAAAAATTTGGGCATTCATAACGCTGGCTTTAATTTTGGCTTTGTTACGCACAATGCCCGCATCTTGCATAAGCGCTGCTAATTTATCATCGTCATAGCGGGCAATAATGTTTGGATCAAAATTATCAAAGGCGACACGAAAATTATCTCGTTTGCGTAAAATCGTAATCCACGACAAGCCAGCCTGAAAACCATCTAAAATGAGTTTTTCAAACAATTTTTGCGAATCATATTCTGGCACACCCCAATCGGTATCATGGTACTCAACATAAAACGGATCTGTCGTCGGCCATCCACAACGGGTTTTTCCATCTTCGTGAATAATACTAGAATGTTTTTCAGTCATAATTCCCCCCTACATTTCAAACTTTGCCCATTGCGGCTTTTTAATTGTAATAGGGACATCGCCAACTGTAATAGAATGCCCCTCTTCCAATGCCTTTTTTGCCCTATCGAGACGGACGATGGCAAGGCCTTGATTGCCCACTACTGACAACATCTGGCCAATTTTTTTGCTATTAGCTGAAATTTCGCGCTCATCATCCTTTAATTCAGCGGCTAATTGCCCACCCAATTCAACAGGAATTATACGCGAACGAGCCGTGCCGCGATGTTGCATGCGCGAGACAACTTCTTGGCCGACATAGCACCCTTTGGTGAAACTCACCCCGCCGAGCTGGTCGAAATTTGCTTCGTGAGGAAATGTTTGGCTCGAACCAATATCAATGGTGTCAGGAACGCCGTGGGATATGCGGTGCAAAAGGTATGACTGTTCGGTTTGATTTGCCAATGCACTTAACATTGCCGTTGGTCCAATCAATCTTTGCCCCATTTCTGCAAGGCGTGGATCGTCATAACAAATCACGTCATCGGGTGCTTTTGGCTTTTCTCCCCAAGATGCTGCAACGGCCAGCGTATCAAGTTTTTTTAGAGAAACATCGGCGCGCAATTTGTAAAACGTCAAGCGCTTAACAATGTCATCAATCTGACCTGCCGCACAATCAATCAACCAGCCGTCTTCTTGAGCCAAACAGAAAAAATCAAACATGATTTTACCCTGAGGGGTTAAAAGCCCTGCATGACTTGCTTGCCCATCTTCTAGTTTTTCAAGATCAGCCGTGACCAAGCCTTGTAAAAAAGTTTTGGCCTGACTGCCTGAAATTTTAAAAACGGCGCGATCGGGCAGTAATGAGATAGATTGAGACATAAATTTCTTTCCTTGGGCGTTATGGGCCTTGCTAGACATATATGACTTAGTTACTGATATTACTATGTATGATTTGATTTTAAAAAACGGAACAGTCGTCAATCATGATGGCATCATAAAGCGTGATGTTGGGGTGATTAATGGACAAATTTCGCACCTTGGAAACCTTGATAGTACAAAGGCCGACAAAGTGATTGATTGCACGGGGCTTCATATTTTGCCCGGTGTTATAGATAGTCAAGTTCATTTGCGTGAGCCAGGCGGTGAGCACAAAGAAGATTTAGAAACAGGTGGACGTGCAGCGGTTAAGGGCGGTGTGACGGCAGTATTTGAAATGCCCAACACCAATCCGCTTACCACCAACCAAGCAGCGATGGCAGATAAAGTCAAACGCGCGCGCAATCGTATGTATTGCGACTTTGCTTTTTATATTGGCGGCACCCGCGAAAATGCCGACGAGCTTTCAAAGCTAGAACGGCTTGAGGGCTGTTGCGGTGTAAAAGTGTTTATGGGGTCTTCTACTGGCGATTTGCTGGTTGATGATGATGCGGGCGTGGAGCATATTTTATCGCAAATCAATCGCCGTGCGGCTTTTCATTCCGAAGATGAAGCCCGATTGATCGCGCGCGAAGGTGAACGAATTGATGATGATCCCTCATCTCACCCGATTTGGCGCGATGCAGAAGCGGCGCGGTTATGCACCGAGCGTTTGTTACGGATTGCCCGTAAAACAGGCAAGCGCATTCACGTGTTACATGTTTCAACCGCTGAAGAAATCCCTCTGCTTGAAGCCCATAAAGACGTGGCATCGGTTGAGTTTACCCCGCAGCATTTAACTTTAGCAGCCCCTGAAGCCTATGAAATGCTTGGCACTTATACGCAAATGAACCCGCCCATTCGTGACGGCCGTCACCGTGCTGCTTTGTGGAAAGCGCTTGAAAATGGCGTGGTTGATGTGCTTGGCTCAGACCATGCCCCTCACACGATCCAAGAAAAAGAACAACCTTATCCAATGTCACCATCGGGCATGCCAGGGGTTCAAACCCTTGTGCCTATCATGCTTTCGCACGTCAATCAGGGTCGTTTAAGCTTAGAGCGATTTGTTGACCTCACCAGCCATGGCCCATCGCGAATTTTTCAAATCCGCCAAAAGGGCCGCATTGCTGCTGGCTATGATGCTGACTTTACCATTGTTGATATGAATGGCGAACGCACCATTGAAAACAGCTGGATTGAAAGCCGTTGCGGCTGGACACCTTTTGATGGCAGCAAAGTTAAAGGCTGGCCAATTGGCACCATCATTCGCGGCCGCACCGTTATGTGGGATGATGAAATCATTGGCGAGGCGGGTGGCCAACCTGTTGGCTTTCTTGAAACCATGACATCAGCATAACACCTAAAATATTATTGACGCACAGGAGCACCCTCACATGAGCGATACATTTAAAGCCATCCAAATTAACAAAACCGATGAAGGTCAAACCGTTGGCATTGTCCAGCTAACCGATAGCGATTTGATGGACGGCGATGTAACGGTTGATGTGGCGCATTCAACCATCAATTATAAAGATGGTTTGGCATTAACAGGCAAAGCCCCTGTTGTACGCACCTTTCCGCTTATTCCCGGGATTGATTTTGCTGGCACTGTTCGCACGTCCAGCAATGACGAATTTAAAATTGGCGATAAAGTTATTCTCAATGGTTGGGGCGTTGGCGAAGGCCACAATGGTGGCTTTAGTGAACGCGCCCGCGTTAAGGCCGATTGGCTGATTAAATTGCCTGATGGCCTGACCACAGCCCAAGCCATGGCCATTGGCACAGCTGGTTATACCGCCATGCTTTGCGTTATGGCGCTTGAAGATAATGGCGTTACACCTGAAAGTGGTGAAATTTTAGTCACGGGTGCTGCGGGCGGTGTTGGCTCGGTCGCAATCGCGGTTCTATCTAAACTTGGCTATAGCGTTACCGCTTCAACAGGGCGCACAAGTGAAGCTGATTATCTTAAAGGCCTTGGGGCCAATGCTATTATTGATCGAGACGAGCTAAACGGCAAACCACGCGCCCTTGGCAAAACATTATGGGCAGGTGCTGTTGATTGCGTTGGTTCCACAACCCTTGCCAATGTCATTTCTCAAATCAAATATGGCGGCACGGTTGCCGCATGCGGTTTAGCACAAGGCATGGATTTGCCCTCAAGTGTTGCACCATTTATTTTGCGGGCGGTTAAACTGATCGGCGTTGATTCTGTGATGTGTCCAAAACCACGGCGCGAGCAAGCATGGGCGCGGTTGGCACAAGATTTGGATATTGAGAAGCTGGCCTCTATGACCAATCATATTTCATTAGATGAAGTAGAAGCAGCAGGCAGTGATATTTTAGCGGGCAAAGTCAAAGGACGGTTAGTGGTTGATATTTAATCAACCAAAGCCATTTGTTTGAACGCTTGTGTATTGCGTTTTTCTTACTGCGTGTTTTGAGCAACAGTAAACTCGCCAACGCGAATACGCTCTGGCAAGCGCTCGACCATTTTGGCTACGGGTTCTTCGCCATAGGTGGCAATCATGTCTGAAAGAGCCGCAAATATGGCTGCTGTTGCCACACAGTCAGGGTCAATCCCATCATAAACAGCTTCTTCCCACGCATCGAGAATATAGCGAAGGGCCG
>JAMOMM010000376.1 GCA_027067085.1 Hyphomicrobiales bacterium | reverse complement strand
TAATGCACAGGCACGAAAGTTAAAGGGGCAAACATTGTAAACGGCCAGCGCGCAGAAGGGCGAACCGACTTTTCTAACATGGCCACAGGCTTAATGCCCATATGGCGACAGGTTTGAATGGCTGAATAAGACACCAATTCAGTGCCGACAATAACGGGACGTAAAAACGGTTTTCGTTTTTTTAAAAACACCATTGATTGCAGCGCACCCGTGTTCATCACACCCAATGGCCTTTGGCCGCCAATGATGCGGGCAGAACGCGGCGTTTCGCGAACCCCTGTTGCATAGATCACCCGTTTTGCTGAAATTTCTAGCGGCCCATCATCGTTGGTTATTAGCAATTTGCCGCCTTGGCGCATTTCAACCACGGTTGTGTCACAATGAATCTCAACGCCGTCTTCAATGGCGCGTGCGACCAGCCGTTTAGCGTATTGTGGGCCTGTTAAAACGCGTTTAAATTCTCGCATACCAAACGGTGGATGGCCGCAATGGCGCGGAATGCCGCCAGCGCTCGGTTCACGCTCAAGCACCACCACACGAGCAACGCCGCGGGTTTTAAGTTCGCTAGCAGCGGCAAGACCAGACGGACCGCCACCGATGATGAGCACATCAATTTGTGTTGAAAGATCAATCATCGCCAGCCTCATCATCAAGGTCACACGATAGAGAGTTTTCAAAACAGTCCGCCGTCAATTCAGCTAAACGTGCCGAGCAGAAAAAACCCTGACACCGCCCCATGGTCACGCGAGTTTGGCGCTTTAGACCTTGTAATGATTTAGCTGCGAGTGGACCTTCCAGCGCTTTGTTGATTTCGCGCTGCGTCACCAATTCACAATGGCAGACAATTTCGCCATGGCCTTTTGACTTCCAATCACGTTCGCCCGTTTGTGTCAGCACATTGCTAGTTGGGTTTTGGGGATTTTTAATCGCTTGGTGTTTGGCTCCTGCTTTGACATACAGATCATAAACATGGCGGGCAATGCCAAGCGCGCCGCTCAGCCCTGTCGATCTAATCGCGCCAACGGTGATGTAATTTTTGCTTTCGTGGGCTTTGATTTGATAATCGCCGAACTCGCTGGCGGGGCGAAGACCTGCATAAACCGCTGTAACGGGAATGTTCTCAAGTTCGGGCAGCTTTTCCACACCTGCGGCCATCAAACCTTTTATTGCCTCAGCATCGGTCGAAGCATCGGTACGGCTTTCTTGGTCTTCTGCTGTTGGTCCCACCGCCAGATTGCCAAACACGGTACGAAATAAAACAACGCCTTTGGTGCGCGCTGTTGGCACGGGCAGCACCACGGCGTTTAACAACGAGGATGCCGCTTTGTCATAAACCACGAACTGCCCCTTGCGCGGGGTGATTTTAAAATCAGTATTACCTAACAGTTTTTCGTCGATTAGATCGCCATAAAGCCCAGCGCAATTGATTACTTGTTTGGTTTTAATCTGTCCACGTGACGTTTCTAATTGCCAAACGTTGCCATCAAATTGGCCTGACTTAACCTCACACGACAATTGCACTTGTCCACCATTCATCAAAGCTTGGTGCACATAAGCATAAGGGGCTGACCACGGGTCAATGAGAAATTCGCGCGGGATCGAGACGGCCGCTTTCGCATGTGGGGCCAAACTGGGTTCATGCGCCAATAAATCTTTCGAGGAAATTAGTTTGGTGTCGGTGACCCCGTTAATGTGGGCTTTTTCCAAAATAGAGGTGAGTT
>JAMOMM010000375.1 GCA_027067085.1 Hyphomicrobiales bacterium | reverse complement strand
AATCAAGGTGAGGTGTGTGTTCACGCGCGTCTTGCCGCTTCAAAGGTTGGTGCGACAACAATGGACCGTCCTGAATGGATTGCGTCTCACCCCAACCGCGCTGAGGTTTATTGTTGTCTGACCAATAACAAAAATCGCGGAAGAAAACCAAATCGGGGTGGAGATGCAACACCTGTTGGCGGACCAAACCCGCGAAAGAAAAACCGCTATGGCCAGATCGTACGTTGGCGGCCTAAAGGTGAAGACCATGCGGCAAACGAGTTTGAGTGGGATTTGTTTGTGATTGCAGGCAACCCTAAAGTCCATAAAAACGCTTATGCAGGCTCACAAAATATAACCGAAGATAATATGTTCAACTCCCCCGATGGTCTGGCTTTTGATAGCACGGGGCTTTTGTGGATTATGACAGACGGAAAAACCACCAACGAAGGTGATTTTGAGGGGATGGGGAATAATCAGATGTTGGCTGCTGACCCAGACACAGGTGAAATTAGACGGTTTATGGTCGGACCGAACAGTTGTGAAATAACGGGCCTGACATGGAGTAGCGATAAGCAAACAATGTTTGTTGGCATTCAGCACCCCGGAGACAAAACACCAAGCCATTTCCCCAATGGTGGCGACAGCGTGCCACGATCTTCTATTGTTGCAATCACTAGAAAAGACGGCGGTGCGATGGGGTGATAATAAGATTGCTTTGATGGCTACTTTCTAAGGTAAACCTTTATGTGCGGATACGTCCGTACTTATTGCTTTGTTTGAATGCGTTGTTGCGTTACCCTTAAAGAAACGCCACGAGGGAAACGCCACGAAAGAAACGCATGACGTTCAAATTTATTTTTATGCTGACGCGAAATGATCGCACCGTCCAAGATGCGGCCGATCATGTAAAAACCGCGATTGAATGCGGCGTTCGCCACATCGGGTTTAAAGATATAGGTTTGCCCGTTGAAGCATTAAAAGAGCTAAACGGCGAAATTAAAGCAGGCGGCGCGACGAGTTATCTCGAAGTTGTATCTCTCGACATTGAAAGTGAAATGGCCTCGGCTACAGCGGCGCGAGAAATTGGCGTGGACTTTTTACTCGGCGGCACCAATGCGGCGGCTGTCGTGCCCATATTGCGCGGTTCAGGCATTAAGTATTACCCATTCCCCGGCGAAATCATCGGTCACCCCAGCGTGCTCGGCGGCTCGGTTGATAACATCGTTTCATCAGCTATCGTTTTGGCCAAAACTCCTGGCGTAGATGGCTTGGACTTACTGGCTTATCGCTTTAATGGTGATGTACCTGATCTAATGAAAAGCGTGTGTAAAGCGGTCAACGTGCCCGTCATCATGGCAGGTTCAATTGATACGCCACAACGTATCGAAGCTGTTGCTATAGCTGGCAGCGAAGGCTTCACCATTGGCACCGCCGCCCTTGATGGCGTTTTTCCCGCAGCCGATACCGCGCTGAAAACCCAGCTAAGTGAAATTTTGCAAGCAACGCAATTTGTAATGCCAACGGGTAACACCGTTTCTAGAGTCGGTCTGGTTTAAATTGAACCAGACCGACCAGCTTAAGGTATTGATAATCTTGCGTTTCATGCAGTGTTTGTGATTCAAACAAAACATGAAACGCTCTAAGTAAAATACTGACCCCGTTCATGAATAAAAAAAGCCAGTGCATTGCGGCACTGGCTTTAATTTGTTGGTTGTTAGAGCGATGATTAAACGCTGTAGTACATAT
>JAMOMM010000374.1 GCA_027067085.1 Hyphomicrobiales bacterium | reverse complement strand
CAACAACTGGAAGCGCGGTCAAAGAACCACCGCCCATTGCATCGCTCAATTTAGCAGAACGTTCAAGCAAACGAGAGTGAAGATAGAAAACATCACCAGGATAAGCTTCACGTCCTGGTGGGCGGCGAAGCAAGAGTGACATTTGACGATAAGCCACAGCTTGTTTTGACAGATCATCATAACCAATCAACGCATGCATGCCATTATCGCGGAAGTATTCGCCCATTGTACAACCAGCAAACGGTGCAAGGTATTGCAAAGGAGCTGGGTCAGAAGCGGTTGCAGCAACAATGATTGAATATTCAAGCGCGCCGTTTTCTTCCAAAGTTTTCACAAACTGAGCCACAGTTGAGCGTTTTTGACCACACACAACATAGATACAATATAGTTTATCTTCATCAGGGCCATTTTGATGAATTGGCTTCTGATTAAGAATAGTATCAAGAATAATCGCCGTTTTACCTGTTTGACGATCACCAATAATCAATTCACGCTGGCCACGGCCAACAGGGATCAACGCATCAACAGCTTTAAGGCCAGTTGACATTGGTTCGTTCACAGATTTACGCGGAATAATACCTGGCGCTTTAACATCTACGCGAGATCTTTTCTTAGCTTTAATTGGGCCTTTGCCATCAATTGGGTTGCCAAGCGGATCAACAACACGGCCAAGCATTTCCATGCCCACAGGCACTTCAACAATTGAACCGGTACGTTTAACTGTATCGCCTTCTTTAATATCACGGTCAGAACCGAAAATAACGATACCAACATTATCAACTTCAAGGTTCAACGCCATGCCAGAAATTCCACCAGGGAATTCGACAAGCTCACCAGCTTGAACATTATCAAGGCCGTAAACGCGGGCAATACCATCGCCTACGGAAAGCACTTGACCAATTTCAGAAACCTCAGCTTCTTTACCAAAGCCTTTGATTTGTTTTTTCAGAATTGAGGAAATCTCAGCTGCGCGGATGTCCATGGCATCAAGCCCCTTTCATGGCAATCTTCATTGATTGCAATTTAGTACGTAGTGAATTGTCAACCATCCGTGAGCCAACCTTAACAATAAGGCCACCTAGAATGTCTGAATCGATGAGAGTTACTAATTTAACATCGTGGCCAACAGCCGCTTTAAGTGATGCTTTAATCTTAGTAACCTGAGCGGCATTCAGCTTTTCAGCTGACGTAACCTCTGCAGTAATCTCGCCTTTAGACTGGGAAACAAGCGAGTTGTACGCTTTGACCATGTCCAAAATAGCGAAAAGCCGGCGATTTTCTGCCGCCAGCTGAATGAAATTTGCGGCAATACCTGTAATTTTTGCTTCCGCAAGGATTGCCTTAACAGCACTGATTTGGTCTTCAGCACTAAAAACAGGACTTGAAACCAAACGGGCTAAATCTTCTGATTTTTCAACAAGGCCCGCAAACAATTCGAGGTCCTTGCCAACAGGTCCAACCTTTTTGGCTTCTTGCGCTAACTCAAAAAGAGCGAGTGCATAGCGCCCCGGCATTCCAGAAACTAGGCCAGAAACGGCGCCTGAATCGGTGTCTTGTGTTGCGGTCATGTAGTACCAGTCTCTCAAATCTGCTAGATTAGCCCATCAACCAAACGATGATTAAAACGCTAACCCTTTGAACAAATACATAAAAATGTACAAATACATAAAATCAGTAATGTGCAATCAAATGAGGTCTGTCCCATCTAATCGAAGGACATCTAACACAAGGTTT
>JAMOMM010000373.1 GCA_027067085.1 Hyphomicrobiales bacterium | reverse complement strand
AAGCCGACATGGCTACGAAACTCTCCAATTTTATTGAGATAGGGTGCCAGCGGACGCGACATGCCTGGCATATTTTCCTCAGCCAGCGCAATTTCTGTATCCATGCGGCCCATAATGCAATTGAAAAAATCAACAGCACCTTCGCGTTCTAATATCTTACAGATTGCCAAAGCATCTTCGAAAGTGAGCCCGCCACGGCCCTCTTCAATTGATAAGCGCATGCCGATAACAAGCTTGTCACCAACTTGCTTGCGAATTTCTTCGTGCACCAATAAAGCAAATCTGACACGGTTTTCGATGGAGCCGCCAAATTTATCCGTTCGCAAATTGGTTTCTGGTGAGAAAAATTGACCTATAAGATGCGCGCCAGCGTGGGTTTCCAATCCATCAAGACCTCCTTCAAGACAACGGCGCGCTGCTTGCCCAAATGCTTTTACAACCCGTGCAATATCGTGGTCATCCATCTGACGTGGGAAATTGCGGTGAAGCGTTTCACGTATGGGTGAAGGGGCAATTGCAGGCAACCAGTGCTGTGATTGAAAGTCACCACGGCGGCCCAAATGGGTTATTTGGCACATCAGCGCCGTGCCATGCTGATGGATGCGCTTTGAAAACGCTTGGAAATACGGAATTATTTTATCATCACTAACCGCTAACTGTCTAAAAACAGATGGTGAATCGGGTGCCACGTTCGATGAGCCACCAAACATTGTTAACGCAAGGCCACCCTTGGCTTTTTCTTCATGATACCTCTGATAGCGTTCGCCAGGCATGCCATCATCATCCATGCCCGAAGCATGACTGGTGCTCATGATACGGTTTTTTAACGTCAAATTGCCGATTGTGAGCGGCTGAAACAGAGGGTCTTTTTGCTGCACAACAATTTCCTTTATGCAAAAACGTCCAAAGGCACCCTTTTGCGTTTAACTGGCTTGTAGATTTTGTGCAATCACTTTTCGGGATTCTTAAATTTAAGACAAAAATCACCCCTGCCCGCGCCCCTTTCAATATTAGACAGTTGGGGCGATCAGTTTTGACAGGTAAACTCACGCTGGTCACTTCGTCTTGGATGTTCATAAAACGCCCATGGCTGTATTATCAATCCAAGCGCATTGCTTTGAGCCGCAAAGAATTGGCGATGACGGAAAATGATGACAAACTCATTGCGGCAGCAGCGATCATGGGGGAAAGCAAGACGCCAAGCCACGGGTATAAAACACCAGCGGCAATCGGGATGCCAATAGCATTATACATGAAGGCAAAAACCAGATTTTGGCGAATGTTATTCATCGTACCGATTGATAGGTTTCTGGCACGAACGATGCCATTAAGATCACCTTTTAACAAGGTAAACCCAGCACTTTCCACCGCCACATCTGCCCCTGTTCCCATGGCAATGCCAACGTCAGCTTGTGCTAATGCCGGGGCATCGTTGACCCCGTCACCAGCCATCGCCACACGTTTACCACTGGCTTGAAGTTGTTTAATCAGCGCGGCTTTTCCTTCTGGCATCATATCAGCTTTGACATCATCAATATTGAGTTTGTCTGCCACGGCCTGTGCAGTGCGCTTATTGTCGCCTGTTGCCATGACAATGGTTAAACCTGCTTTATGCAGTTCATCAATCGCTTGACTCGTGGTCTGTTTAATCGGGTCTGACACAGCAATCAAACCAGCAATTTTTCCATCTATTGCCACAAACATTGCAGTTTTTGCTTCGGCTCGCATTTGGTCAGCTATTTC
>JAMOMM010000372.1 GCA_027067085.1 Hyphomicrobiales bacterium | reverse complement strand
ACCGTACTTTTACCAGCACCTGACGGGCCAACAATAGCAACAGTTTCTCCTGAACCAACCTTAAACGAAACATTTCTAAGCGCCAAATCATCAGGTCTGGTGGGATAGGCAAAGTCAACATCGCTTACCTCTACAACGCCGCTCATTTTTTCGCCAAAAGCAACAACGGTTGCAGGTGTTGTTATTTTAGGTTTTGTTTCTTGCAACTCATGCAAACGCTCGGCCGCACCTGCAGCCAATTGCACTTCCCCCCAAACTTCAGAAAGAGAGCCAAGAGCGCCAGCGGCAAAAACCGCATATAAAACAAATTGGCTCAAGCCGCCCGCTGTCATATTACCGTCTAAAACATCTTGCGCGCCCAGCCACAAAACCGCCACGACAGAGCCAAACGCAACAAAAATAATCAGCGCCGTTAAAACCGCCCGCGAAGAGGTCCGTGCTTGGGCCACATTAAAAGCTTTCGTCGTTGCAGCGCTAAACGCATTACTCATACGATTTTGTTGATTGTTAGCTTGAACATCTTTAACAGCGCCCAACGTTTCTTGCGCCAAGGCAGCAGAACCAGCCAAAGTATCTTGAGCATCACGCGAGAGTTTACGCACCCGCCGACCAAAGAAAACCAGCGTCGGCACAATCACCAAAATTGTTAACAACACCACACCTGACAATTTCAAACTCGTTACCACCATCAGAACCACGGCACCGATGAACATAAAAATATTGCGCAATGCAACAGAGATAGTCGAGCCAAATAGCGATTTTAATTGTGTGGTATCAGCGGTCAACCGAGACAACACTTCACCCGTATGAGATTTTTCAAAAAACTCTGGGCTAAGGGTCAATAGGTGAGAAAACACCTGATCGCGCAAATCAGCGACCAAACGCTCGCCAATCCACGTGACAAAATAATATCGACTTGCACTGGCCAGCGCCAACACAGCCACCACAACCAACATCATACCAAAATACTGGTCAACAAATTGCGATGTCTCAGCCGTAAACCCATGATCGACAACACGGCGCACCGCCACTGGAATGGCCAACATGGCACCAGCTGCCGCCAAAAGGGCAATTAACGCCATAATGACTTTTGATTTGTGCTTGAGCACCATCGGTAAAAGCGTTTTCAACGGCGCTAAATTACGCGATTTTGCGCGCTGTCCAGTGTTCGTTGCAAACGCTGCCAAATCTGCTTTTGCCTGATCGGTCGCTTTTGTATCTGTACTTGGTGAGGAAGTGGCCATGGTTTTCGCCTAAAAATATAACTGCAAGCTGTTAAACCCCAAAAACCCCCTATATACAAGCATCTTTAAGCCTCAAAAGGTGGTATGAGACGAATTACAGCACTTGCCAGCATTGGGCTTGTCATGTATAGAACCGCTACTTCAAGCATCTGCTTTTAGGCAGAGCTATTTTTTGCAAAATATAGAGTTTAAGACCGATGAAAAACGACATTCACCCAGAATACCACAAAATCACTGTTGCAATGACAAACGGTTCAACTTTCGAAACCTATTCTACATGGGGCAAAGAAGGCGAAACATTACAACTTGATATCGATCCAGATACTCATCCAGCTTGGAAAGGCGGCACAGCAACATTGGTTGATCGTGCAGGTCGTGTTTCTCGCTTTAACGAGAAATTCGGTTTCCTTAAAAAGTAAACTTGTCAATTCAAGCTACTTAAAATCCTTTGAGATGCCTTCTCTTACCAATTCGTTGGTAAGAGATTCTATTAGCTCTTGTGAGCGTGCAAAGAATTCTTTGCGCGCTAAACCTTTTGGTATAGCAGGCCCAAACTCAATAATGATTGTGCCAGGATAGCGAACAAACTTGCGCCGTGGCCAATAAAGCCCTGAATTTAACCCAAACGGCACAGCATCCACATCTAAACTTAAATAAAGCGCCGCCGCACCTGGTTTGTAATCTGGTTCAGCTAGCGGGTTCTTGCGCGTTCCTTCAGGAAATATCAAAATTTGCCGCCCATCGGCAATTCGTTCACCCGCATCGGCTCGCAATTTTCGCAAAGCACTAGCTGCGGCCCCACGATTGACCGATACCATTTTAAACTTCATCGCAAACCAGCCAAATAGCGGAATATAGGTCAGCTCTCTTTTAAGCACCATTGCAGGGTCATCAACCAAAGGCAAAATCGCAAAAGTTTCCCAAAGCGATTGATGCTTACCAACCAGCAAACACGCCCCCTTGGGAATGTTTTCCAAGCCACGAACTTCTACTTTGGTACCTATAATAACCTTTTGCCACCACATACTTGAGCGCGCCCAAGTTTGCAGCGCCCTAATGGCCCACTTTCGTGGCATCAACAAAAACCAAGCCCCAAAGACTAAAAACACCAGCAAATTTACATAAAACACCACATTAAAAACCAATGAGCGAATGATCGTAAGCCCACTTGGTCTCGGAAATGAAAATGCTGGTTGCTCAGATTGCATTACGTAAAATCCGCAAAATGGCTAAACGGGCGGCAATCAAACAAATCAACGTTGTTAAAATCGGCACCAACAAAAACAACAAATAACTAGCGATGGTCACCTCAGGGGCACCGATCAATAAAGAATAACTGGCCTCTGCCAGCCCATTGGACGATGTAACACTACTGCTGATCCCCAACAAAAAGAACGTGACCAAACCAGCCAACGTTCCGATCAACCCTGATTGCAAGCCCGCTTTCAAAAACTGCCATTGCACTTGCCGCGCAATATATTGGTCACTCGCACCAACAAAGTGCAGCACCTCCACCACTTCACGGTTTACATCCAAAGCGCTACGTGATGCAAAAACCACCAACGCAACCGCCGACAAGGTAATCAAAGCCAATACACCAATGCCCAACCAAACAAGGCTGGAACCCATACGAGTCAACTCGCTTTGCCAACGTCTGTGAGTATCAAGGCTTGCCCCCTTAACTGTTAGCGACAATTGTTTTGCTAGTTTTTCAAAATCAGGCGGGTTGACTTGATCTATACCAACAGCAATCAATCGCGGCACAGGAAGTTGGTTTAAAACCTCAGCATTGCCAAGCCAAGGTTCTAAAAGCTTTTCACCAGCACTTTTATCGAGAACATCCACCCGCGTAATACCTTTAGTCGCTTTGAGCAAAGCCGCTGCTTTTACCAATTTATCTTTCATCGCAACATCGCCCGTGGGACGCACCTGAACCGTCACTTCACCAGCAATTTCAGACGTCCAATCATCCACCGCCCGCGTAATCAACAAAAGCGCACCAATGGCAAGACACGCCAAATAACACATCACGGTCATCGAAATCATCAAAGTACGCAAAGGCATTTGCGTGCGCGGCATCAAACTGTTTGTGGCAACACCTTTGTGGCTCGACTTTATTTTGGATTTATCTGACAAAATTCAACCCTCAAACCCAAGCTGGCCATCATTAAGCACCAGCACGGGCGATGTCGCCCCTTTGATTAAATTGGTATCGTGTGTTGCTATCACAATGGTCGTGCCAAATTTGTTGAGTTCTTTAAACAACCGCATCAACCGCAATGCAAGCGCGGGATCGACATTGCCAGTTGGCTCATCAGCTAACAATAGTTCAGGCTGGGTAATAACGGCGCGCGCAATGGCGGCACGCTGTTTTTCTCCACCTGATAGAACAGGGGGATAAGAATCGGCATATTCAGACAGCCCAACCCAGCCTAAAAGCTCTATGACGTTTTCTCGATAATCAGCAGGTTTTTGTCCAGCAACACGCAAAGGCAACGCCACATTTTCAAACACTGTTAAATGGTCAAGCAATCTAAAATCTTGGAAAACCACCCCAATTTTCTGCCTCAACTCTGGCAAACCCTTGCGCGGCAACGTTGCAATATCGCGCCCAAACATCGAAATCAATCCGCGCGTTGGCCGTTTAGCAAGAAACAGCAACCGCAAAAGCGATGTCTTTCCCGCACCTGACGGTCCAGTTAAAAACTGCATAGATCCACGCTTGAGTTCCAAGTTCACATCGCACAATACCTCGCGGCCCTTGCCATAGCGCAAGCCCACATTTTGCAAACTAACAATTGATCCAGAATTACTCACAAACAGGGGCTCCCAGACTAAACAAGGTAAAACCACACACTTGCGGCAAACTTAACGCAGAATTAACCATAATCGGGCCCTATAGGGATTGAAATTGAGTGCCAATTCGCGCTCAACGTATGTAACGAATCAGTTAGAGTATTTTGACCCCATGTTAATTGCCTGTCCATCTTGTGCAACACATCATAATGTCCACGACGACCATCTTGCAGCTGATGGCTCGGTTATTAAATGCGGATCTTGCGGGCATTCTTGGATCGAATCGCGCGCCATTGAAGTCATCGATGTACAAGCCGAAACGCTCTACACACCAACAACAGAGCATACAATGGGGCGCGCAGCTGGGCAAACACCCAATTTGCCAGCCGTGCCGACAGCCCCCGATGCAGACTATGAGGCGGCACGAATTGCCAAAGCAATTCACGATGTTGAAGAAAAACGTTCGGCCGATCGTAAAGTCAGACGAACAAAACAACGCGGTTGGCTTACGTTAGCAGCGTGCATCTGCGCCCCGCTCATTTTTGCAGGTGCTTTCCCAACAACCGTGGTTAAAGCCCTGCCCGGCACCATTAAAGTTTATAACAAGCTTGGCATGAAAGTGAATGTCCGTGGTTTCAAATTTGCCAACATTTCGCACCAATATGTACAAGCGGGAAAAACCCGCGTTCTGGCAATTCGCGGCGAAATTGTTAATGTATCGGGTGATGAAAAAACCGTGCCTAGCATTCACTTCTCACTCAACGACAAGATGAATAACAAGGTCTATGAATGGGGCCTAAATAGCGTTGTTCGCCGACCGTTACGTGCTGGAGAAGCCACAAGTTTTTTAACACGCATAGCATCACCGCCGAAAACTGCGGATGATTTTCAGATTCGCTTTGCAAGACCAGGCGAAATCGTCGTAAAAGCATCTTATGAAAATACATCAAATTGACGGCCATGAAATAGAGGTCATATTCTCACAGAGCACCATCGCTAAACGCGTTGATGAAATGGCATTTGAAGTGGCTGATAAGAATCCACATCGTTTGCTTGCTGTCCCCGTTTTAAAGGGAAGTTTCGTTTTTGCCGCCGACCTCATTCGCGCTTTCCATGAAGCCGATTTACGGCCAGAAGTCGATTTTTTGATGCTCGCAAGTTACCGCGATAAAACTGTATCTTCAGGCCAAGTGGAAATTTTACGTGATATTCAAACCGATGTAAAAGACCGCGATGTCCTCCTCATTGACGACATTTTAGAAACAGGCCGCTCTTTAGCATTTGCCAAAGATTTATTGTCAGCCCGCGGCGCGCGGCGCGTAATGATCGCCGTTCTTCTCGACAAACCCAACAAACGCGCAGTAAACGTTGATGCCGATTTCACTGGCTTTGAATGCCCTGATAAATTTGTCGTCGGTTATGGTATGGATATGGCAAGCGCTTATCGTCAGCTTCCATTTGTTGGCTGGGTCAAAAACCCATAAAACATCAATGACGTTTTGCTTTTAAAACAAGCCATCCAACAAACGATCTAAATACTGCAATTCTTGTTTACTACGTTGGCGATCATTTGAACGCTTTCTGAGGGTGCGCATAATATCTTGCGCCCGCAAAATTTGTGACTCTTTTGGAATAACGTTTTTATCAGGCCCAAAATCATTACCGCTGCGTGGTAGAGGTCGTCCCAAAGGGTCGTTACTTTCAGGGCCATTTTCACGTGCATGGCGACCATAATTGCCCTGCTCGCCTTTGCCGCGATTCAACAAATCTTTTGCCATTGATTCAGCCCCTTTACGCAAGCCTTGCATTGCTTGGCCCTGATAACCCATTGCACTGCCCTTACCGCCGTTCTTTAGCGCCTTGGATGCCTCACGCATGGCTTGACGTGCTTTGTCCAATGCCTGTGGCGCTGGCAAACCATTTTTTGCCATTTGATCGAGAATTTTGCCCAATGCTTTGCCCAACTCGCGTTGCTGAGCGCTTAGCTTTTGATTGCCTTTTTGCCCCGATTGGCGATCACTGGGATTGCCATCCTTGTTTTTCCCACCGCGTTTTTGCGCTTGCTCTTGACCGTCCTTTTGATCTTGAGAGTTTTGGTCATTGGGATCATTTAGCTCTTTCATATTAAACGTCTGATCCATCAGCTCACGTTGCTGGCGCAACATTTCTGTCAACTCTTCTAAAGCCTTTGCCTCAGGTGGCGTGCGTTGTGGTGCCATGCGCCGCTGGGCTTGATTTGGATTGAGATTTTTAAGAATTCTCTCAAGCTTAGAAAGCATTTCTTGCGCCGCATCTTTAGCGCCAGACTTTGCCAAATCCTCAATTTTATCCATCATCTTCTGCAAATCACGGGCACGAATTTCACGGCCACGTTGTTGTCGCAAGCCATTTTGTGCGCGTTGGTTCTTCGACATTTGTTGAGCAATATTGCGCTCCATCGCCGCCATATAATTTTTCAACGCTTCACGCAGTTTTGCCGTCAACTCGGCAATTTTCTTTGGCGAGGCTCCATCACGCAGCGCCTTTTGCAATTCCTTTCGGATCGCGTCTAACTTTGCTAACGCCTTTGAAGCATTGCCATCTTCTACAATCAGCGCCAAGTCCCAAATATTTTTCACATGGGCTTTAAGCTCTTTATCACTACGACTTTGATGCAAGTTGCTGGCTATGACGCGCAGTGACAAATACACACCGCTCTTTTCAAACAATCCATCAGGCCACGCCATTAATGCAGCAAACATTTTCACCACATTTGATTTTTTATCAGGCCGTTGAACCAAATTTCGTCGTTGCTCAACCAGTGCTTTGGCCAGCGGTTTAACAAAACCTCGCTGTGGCACTTCAAATTCAATCGCCTTACTAAACCCGACCTGCCCGCCTTGGTCCGTAACCGATAAAACCAACGTAACCTGCTGCCCCGCCCAAGGATGATCGCTCAAACTTTGAAACGCCAATCCTTTAGCTTTTTTCGGGTTCAAACTCGGCAACGAAATAGAAAAAACAGGTGGTTTATATTGAAGCGGCTTACGGCGAGACGACTTTTCTTGTCCCGTCTCAACCAACGTCAGTTTGCCGCTAATTGCCGATACGCCATAATCATCACTCGCGAGCCACGCCACGCCAAAGCCACCCGTTGGGGTTTTACGAATATTTCCCAAAATTTCTATTTTCGGCGTTGCATCGGGGATTAACACAATTGGCCAAGATGCTTTGGTGACACCATCATAAACAATAGCGACATGCACAGGGCGTTTTAAAACAATGGTCTTTTCAATAATGAGGTCGCCAGTTTGACCGCCTGTTTGGATCGTGGCTTGATTGGAGTCTTGGCCATCATTTTCTTGGCCATCATTTTCTTTATTTGCCAATAATTCAATTGTCTCCAGCACGGCCCCAGCTTGCGAGCGCTCAGCACTGCCATCCTTTAAAGCCGATAAAACAATCTGGCCCGACTTTGCCCCATTTAATCGCACCACCAGTTTAGAACCTTCGGGCACAATGATGTCTTTAGCTTCAGGCCCATCGCGGCCAGCACGCCCTCCACCTGAAATATCCGTTGAAAGGCCAGTCAAAAGTATCGGCGCTCGTTTCGTAAATGTTGGCGGTGAAATCCACGCATCTAACGAAATGGCTTTTGCCACCACAACTTTACCGTTTGAGGCAATCTTGGTCAGTTCGTTGCGCCAGTTAGAGCCGTTAAAAAATAACGCCACAAACAACAAACCAGCCAATGTAAAACGCCACGCATTAGGGTCGCGATACATCCAGTTTGATTGCGGCACACCCGCTTTCAAATTTTTAATGTTTTCAGCTTGCCGTTTTTGATGTGCTGCCCAAATCGCCCTTGATTGCGGGTTCTGGTCATTTTCCTCTTGCGAGGCCAACGCATCATCCCACGTTGAAATCGGGCGATGTTTCAATTTTGAGCGTGTTTCAAGCCGCCGGATCGCAAGAGTCTTATCAGGCCACGAAACATCGGTGAACGCTTTAAGCGAATATAGAAAAGCCAGCGCCGCAATAGCCAATAAGCCAACCCGCAAGGAAAAGGGCAACCAACTAAGGCCGCCCGAAACCACCGCTAACACGACAATGCCAGCAATCATCATCGGCCAAAATACCGCTTGCCAGCATTGTTCCCAGAAAAGGCCAAGCCTTGCCTGAAAAATCTTCATTTTTAATACGGTTTGTGCGTTCAAGCTCATAATCTAATGATGCTATCATAAAATGGCAATTTTTAGCAACATTGACACCAACCAGTTTAATCACGGTTTCGTTTGGAAAAGCCCCACAAAGCAACCAATGTACAAAACCATGAAACAAGCGCGTTCCATCCTGCGAACGAAAGGCCCATAATGCGAATTTGAACTTCATCACACATGACAATTTTTTTGGTTAAATCAGGCAAGCCAGAAGACATGTTTCCACCGCCCGTGCAGCTGCTTGGCCCTTGCCAAAATCCCCACTCAATGCCTGCGTGATAAGCGCCAAGTGTACCACCAGCGAGCATAACAAGTCCGAGCAACAAAACGCCCCAGCCCAGTATATTGCCACCAAGTTTATCA